>PWLM01000217.1 GCA_003560495.1 Bacillus sp. (in: firmicutes)
ACACGTCCGATTTCTTTCAGATACATTCTTACTGGATCGTTAATTTTAATTCCCGGCGGTACACTGAGATCGTTCAGATCGAACGCCTCTTCTTTTTCCACCTGCTGCAGACTTGGAACCGTTTCACTTTCGTTAATGATTTCCACGCCCTGCTCACCAAGGTATTCAAAGAATTCATCCATCTGCTCGGAATCCTGATCAAAAGCTCCAAGGCGTTCCGTAATTTCGGCATATGTCAAGGAACCCCTTTTCTTTCCGGATTCCAGAAGCTGCTCTTTTACCTGATCGATGGTCAAATCTCCTTCCGCCAGCGGGCGGATTGGTTTCTCAGCCATACGATCCCTCCTTCCACGTTATCAAGGTGCTTTTCTCCGATGTGCTGATTACTGCATTTTCGTTTTAAGCTCCAGCATCTTAGCGGCATAATTTTTAAGCTGCTCTACGTCATTTGTCTGTTTCATCAGCTGCTGAAGCTCCTCTATCTGTTTTCTTGCAGGAGTGCGGTGTATAATCTGTCTGGCATAGTCCTCCATCACCTGCTCAGAAAGGTCAACGTGGACCTCCTTCATTGCAAGTGCTGCAGCAGTCTGCTTTAATTCCGCGTCTCCGACTGTTTCCAGAAACCCTGCGGGGTCACTTTCATGCCCGGCTGCATAGAAACTGTAAAGAAGTGCCGCAAGCGCCTGATAAGTTTCGTATTGAAAAGCAGAGCCGATTCGTTTCTCAACATCTTCTGCCGCTTCCCTTGAATGAATCATCATAGCAATAAGATCACTTTCTGCTTTCTCATCTGCTGTAAGCATTTTTCTGACCTGTTCGGCAGTAGCTTTACGGTGAATCTGTTTCTGCTGTTTAGTCCGTGCCTGTACATTATTCTGGACATGTTCCTTCATTTCCTGCTTCAGAACATCATAAGATAAAGAGAATTCCTCTTCCAGACGCCTGATATAATGATCTCTTTCTATAGCTTTAGGAAGTCTGCTGATTTCAATCAGCATTTCTTCTACGAAACGAAGCTGATCCGCTTCCTGGGACATATTTTTGTTTCTGCGCAGGTAAACAGATTTAAATTCCATTAAAGTGCGGGGCTGGCCAATTACAGTATCGGCGAAACGGTCAGCCCCGTACTCTTTAATATAGTCATCCGGATCCATACCTTCCGGAAGTGCAGCTACAAAGACTTCCAGCCCGGATTTTTTTAAAATCTCCGCATTCTTCCAGGCCGCTTTTTGTCCTGCTTCATCTCCGTCGTAACAGAGAATTACTCTATCAGCATTTCGGCGGAGCATTTTTGCCTGTTCTTCTGAAAGTGCCGTTCCAAGTGCACCTACTCCATGTTCTATACCCGCACGGAAAGCAGATATAACATCAACGTACCCTTCGAACAGAACGGCTTCATTTTTGCGTTTTACAGCCGGTCTGGCACCGTGGAAATAGTAGAGAAGCCGGCTTTTATTGAACACCTGGGATTCCGGACTGTTTAAATACTTCGGCTTGTCGTCCGCTTCCAGTACACGTCCCCCAAAAGCTATGACCCTGCCTGACTTGTCCCATATGGGAAACATAATTCTGTTACGAAAGCGGTCAAATGGCCTCCCGTCACTTTCTCTTAATGCAAGCAGTCCGCAGGCTGCCATATCATCAGGCTGGAAATTTCTTTTTTGAAGAAAGTCGGTCAGAAACGACCAAGAATCAGGAGCGTATCCCAGTTGAAACCGTTCAATCATTTCTTTCGTGAATCCACGTTTCCTCAAATATTCACGAGCCCGCCTGCCTTCCGGAGAAGAAACGAGCAGATGGTGGTAAAGCTTCATAGCCAGTTCGTGACCATCGTACCAGACACCTGCTTCTTCCCGTTCCGCTGTGTTTTGTTCCGGAGCTATTTCCGGAAGTTCGACAGATGTTTTGGAAGCAAGCTTCTGAACTGTTTCCAGAAAACTCAGCCCTTCATATTCCATTACAAAAGTAAATATACTGCCACCCGCTCCACAACCGAAACAATGATAAAGCTGCTTATCCTGAGATACAGAAAAAGAAGGTGTTTTTTCTCCATGAAATGGGCAGAGACCGGTAAAATTACGTCCTTGTTTTTTCAGCTGTACATACTCACTTATGACATCAACTATATCCAGTTCCCTCCGGACTTTCTCCACTGTTTCTTCAGGAATGCGCTGGGCCATGCTTTGTCACCACCTCTGTTAGTCGAAGAGATACTATGTACAATCTGCGGCCGCTTCTCTCAAAGAAGCTGCAAAAGCCTTTTCATCCTCAATTGTCCTTTTGGCAGGGCCTGAACGGTACTTCCCCCGTCGACGTTCCTTTTGTGCAGCATGACGAATTTCCAGGAGAAGATCCATCTCCTGATGCTGAACCAGTTTACCGGATGAGTTCACTACTTTGACTCCTCCAGAAAGGACTATACCTGAGAGCCCAAGATCGTCTGTAATGACGATATCTCCCTTTTTGGCCCGTCCGGCGATTTCATAATCTGCTGCATCCGGACCGGACTCTACAATAATTACCTGGACATCCTCCGGCAGAGCTTCTCTGCGCAGGTGAGACCGGGAATGAACGAGAACTACACGCGCTTTCAGTTCGTATCTCATGGATAGTACAGTTTTTACAACCGGACTGGCATCCGCATCAATATATATGGTAAGCATAATTATCCTCTTTATCTCAGCTTCTTTAAGCGTCAGCCGCTGCTATTACGGAACACCTTCGCGGGACTTAATAAATATTCACCTTAAAAGATATTCGTTCTTTATAATAATAAGTCCTGCTCGTTTCGAAAATCTAATTTTCTTTTAAACTCAACACTTCATTATAGTAGATTTTCTTAAAAATAGCCAGTGAAAAATCCAAAAGGACCCACCGGCAGTTTAAGTCCGATGGGTGCTGCTTATGAAATTTCTGCCTACTCCGACTGTACCATTTGGAAAATAATATTTGCTGTTTCTTCCACCGCTTTTGCTGAAACATCGATGACACGGCAGCCGAGACGCTTCATTACTTCTTCTGAATAGCTGAGTTCTTCTTCAATCCGCTGCAGTGTAGCATAGTTAGCTTCTGATTTTAACCCGAGAGCTTTCAGACGTTCTGTACGGATACCATTTAATTTTTCAGGGCTGATTTTCAGTCCGACCACTTTTTCCGGACTTATATTGAACAGCTCTTCCGGAGGTTCTACTTCCGGGACAAGCGGAACGTTAGCTACTTTGAGCCGTTTGTGGGCAAGATACTGGGAAAGAGGTGTTTTGGACGTTCTGGAGACCCCCACAAGAACAACATCCGCTCGCAGCACCCCTCTCGGATCTCTGCCGTCATCGTATTTCACCGCAAATTCTATTGCTTCAACTTTACGAAAATAATCTTCGTCAAGTGTGTGGATCAGACCCGATTCATTTTTCGGCGGCACCTGCAGCCGCTCTTCCATCATCGTCAGAAGAGGGCTGAGTATATCATAAACAGGCAGTCCTTCTTCATTGGCACGTTTAATAATATGATGCCTTACCTCCGGAAGAACCATTGTAAAGGCAATCATACCCTGATTATCCCGTGCTTCTGCTATTACTTCATCAACAGTTCCTATATCTTCGACGTAAGGAATTCTCCGGATAGTCGTTTTATTTTCGTCAAACTGGCTTATTGCTGCTTTTACTACGAGCTCAGCAGTTTCTCCTACCGAGTCGGACAGCACATATACAGTAACGTGGTCCTGCTTCTCAGACATACTACCGCTTCCTTTCTTCAGCTTTACTCTTCCGCCCCAATGTAAACAAAGGCTTTTGTTATATTAGTTTTAGTAATGCGGCCGATGACATCATATTCTCCATTATCATCCTTTTTCACTACAGGGAGGCCGTCGATCTGCTTACTTATAAGCTTGTTAGCGATTTCCAGCATGGAATCCTCTGCTGTACATGTCGTCACGTTCGGCATTCTCGTCATAATAATACCGATGGGCAGAGCTTCCAGATCCTGTTTTCCCATGCTGGCTCTGAGAAGGTCCTTCCTGGACACAATACCGATCAGCTTCCCGCTTTCATTTACAACAAACAATGTTCCGACATCTTCCAGAAACATGGAACATATTGCATCGTATACGGAAGAATTTTCAGGAATGACTACAGGAATGGACTGAAAATCTTTAACTTTCATTTTTAAAAGACGTTCCTGAAAAAGCTGACTTCCTGTTTTCCCTGTATAGTAATATCCGACTCTCGGTCTGGCATCAAGATAACCGGACATAGTCAGTACGGTGAGATCCGGCCTGAGTGTAGCCCTCGTCAATTTCAAAATATCTGCGATTTTTTCACCTGTAATAGGACCGTTTTCTTTAACAATCTCTACGATACGCTGCTGTCTAGCTGATAATTCCACATTTTTCACCGCCTTTACGCACCGTATTCAAGGTGCTGTTAACTTTGAGAGTGGAACACAATTTTCTGAAATTCTGCAAAAGAGAGAATCAAGGCAGCTGTCTGTTTCATCTGTGCCAGTCTGTTCGCCTTTATTTTTTCATCTTCTGCCATCACCATAATATGATCGAAATAATTATGAATATACGGCACGAGCTTCTGTAACGATTCATACGTTTTTTCTACACTGTCAGATGAAAGACTTTCGGAAGCTTCTTTAGCAGCTTCTTTAACTGCAGCGTCCAAGTCTTTTTCTTCCTGCTGCTCGAATAGACCTTCGTCCATCGTATGATCCGAATCCGATGCTTTGCGCGAAATGTTTGTTACCCGGCTGAAAGCTTCCACTTCTTTTTTGAATTCTCTGCTGTCCAGACGGTTCATTAGAAACTCTGCTTTTTTTACAATGAGTCCTGGGTAGTTCAGCCCGGTCTCCATCACCGCTTCTGCTACATCGTACCGTACACCGCGGTCTTTCAGAAGGTTTTTCCATCGCAGTTTGAAAAATTCCTGCAGATCTTTCAGAACTGATTCTTTATCTTTTTTCAAAAGACCGAGCGAAGCAGTATGATCCACCGCTTTTTCTATCAAATCAGATAAATTAAATTCCCAGCCGTCCGTAAGGTAAATCTGAAGAACAGCCGCTGTCTGCCTGCGGAGACCGTGGGGGTCCTGAGACCCTGTAGGTATATTTCCTATACCAAAACTTGTAACAAGTGTGTCGAGCTTGTCTGCTGCACTTACGAGGCTTCCCGCGTCAGAAGAAGGTGTCTTATCCCCGGACTGCTTAGGGAAATAGTGCTCTTTTACAGCCAGGGCAGTCTCCGGTTTTTCTCCATCATGAAGAGCGTAGTATTCTCCCATCCTGCCTTCAAGCTCCGGAAATTCGTCCACCATATGCGTGACAAGATCTGTTTTACACAGTTGAGCTGCCCGGTCGGCGGTTTTTCTCGTTTCATCAGTTACTTGTGTTTTATCTGCAAGCAGTGCAGTAATCTGCCGGATTCTTTCAGTTTTATCCGCGACAGTCCCGAGATCCTCGTGATATACAACGGATTCAAGCTTGGGCAGGCGGTCTTCGAGAGATACCTTTTTGTCTTCGGCAAAGAAAAATTCAGCATCGGACAACCGGGCCCGCAGCACTTTTTCATTTCCTTTCTGGACATTTTCCAGATGACGATGATCTCCGTTACGGACGGTGATGAAGTGTGCGAGAAGCTTTCCTTCCTGATTCATGACCGGGAAGTAGCGCTGATGTTCCCGCATAGACGTAATTAATACTTCTGCAGGAACATCAAGGAAACTTTCATCGAAACCTCCTGACAGAGCGGTAGGGTACTCCACAAGATTATTGACTTCCTCAAGAAGCCCTTCGTTTACAGGGACGTTCCAGTTTTCAACTCCCGCTATTTCTTTAATCTGGTTATGAATAGCACTTTTTCTTTCTTCCGGATCTGCAATCACATGCTGGGATAAAAGAACGTTTTCGTAATCGACAGCGCTCTCCAGTTCCGCGCAGCTTCCAAGAAAACGGTGTCCCCATGTTGTTCGTCCGGATTTCACGTTCGTTACTTCAAAAGGAATAACTTCTTCATCAAATAAAGCAGTAATCCATTTGATCGGCCGGACATAACGCAGTTCATAGCTGCCCCAGCGCATGTTTTTCGGGAACGTAAGCTGAAGCATGACTTCTTTGATTTCCGGAAGAAGTGCTGCCAGATCTTTACCTTCCGTATGCTTTTTAGCAAATACATAATTCTCGCCTTTATATTGTTTCATGTACAGGTCGGACGGCTGGACACCCTGGCCGCGTGCAAATCCTTCAGCAGCTTTCGTCCAGCTGCCATCCTTCACGGCAATCTTCTCTGCAGGTCCCTTGGCTTCTTCTTCCATATCATCCTGTTTTTCCGGGAGACCGGTCACCTGGACTGCCAGCCTTCTCGGAGTGGAGAAACGCTTCACATGATCATAAGTAATGCTCTGCTCCTCCATCCATTTAATGAGCCGGTCGGCAAGTTCGTTCATAGCATTAGTGACGAATCGCGCCGGCATTTCTTCCAATCCGATTTCAAATAAGAGAGTTTTTTTATTCATAGCTTTTCTCCTCCTTGCGCATTGGGAAGCCGAGCTTTTCCCGGGATTCATAATAAGTTGCGGCACAGTTTCTTGCGAGCGTCCGGACCCTTCCAATATAACCTGTGCGCTCCGTAACAGAAATAGCTCCCTGGGCATCGAGCAGATTAAAAACGTGGGAGCACTTCAGAACATAGTCATAGGAAGGAATAACAAGACCGAGTTCCAGTGTTCTTTTCGCTTCTTTTTCGTATGTTGCAAACAGATCGAAAAGCATCGCACGGTCAGCTGCTTCAAATGAATATTTGGACTGCTCGTATTCGTTCTGTCTGAATACGTCACCGTACGTAAAATCACCGACCCATTCCAGATCATATACATTTTCTTTGTCCTGAATGTAGGAGGCAAGCCGTTCAATTCCATAGGTGATCTCCACGGTGACGGGATGTGCTTCCAGCCCCCCGACCTGCTGGAAATAAGTAAACTGGGTGATTTCCATTCCATCGAGCCACACTTCCCAGCCGAGGCCCCAGGCTGCCAGTGTCGGAGCTTCCCAGTTATCCTCTACAAAACGTATATCATGCTCGTCCGGATTAATTCCTAACTGTTTCAGGCTTTCAAGATATAACTCCTGAATATTGTCCGGGGACGGTTTCATTACTACCTGAAATTGATGGTGCTGGTACAGCCGGTTAGGATTTTCTCCGTATCTGCCGTCAGCCGGACGTCGTGAAGGCTCCACGTAAGCGGCGTTCCACGGTTCGGGTCCGATACTTTTTAAAAACGTCATAGGGTTCATTGTACCTGCCCCTTTTTCGACGTCGTATGGCTGAAGAAGCAGACAGTTCTGCTTTCCCCAGAAATCCTGCAGTGTTAAGATCATCTCCTGTACATTCATTACAATCCCTCCGTTGTCATTAGTTGACTCCGCGGCAAAAAAACTCCCGCCGCTATATCTTGAGCCAAGATATAGGGACGAGAGTTACCCGCGGTTCCACCCTATTTGTGCCTTGCCGGCACCACTTTCTGCGTACTGCTCCAAAGCGCCTTCCCCGATCAGTAACCACCCGGCTCACACTATCCCGGACTCGCTGACAAAACGATTCTGTCTTCAGGTACTATTCTTCTTCTACACAGCTTTTATACGTGTTTAAATACTACGAGAAATCCTTTCCGCTGTCAAGATTTCCTGCTTCAAGATCCTCCATTTGTTTAAGAAAACGCTTGGCTTTAATATATACTCCGACGTATTCTTCATAATAGGCTTCCAGTGTATCCTTAAGCTCTTTTTTCGTTGACGGCTTTACGGAAATCTTCCCTATTCGTGAAGGGTTGATCTGCTGGAAAAGGCGGAGCAGCTTTACTGCATGGGGCCCTGCAGGTGAAGGTCTATCATCAATGTGAGCGCAGTGGCGGCAGAGGACCCCTGCATACTTCAGGGAAAATCGAGTAATCTCATCCATATTTCCACAGTTTACACAGGCATTCAGCACCGGCGCAGCTCCGGATACGTAAAGCATTTTCGTTTCGAAAATACGTATGAGAATTTCCGGATCATCTTCTTCGTTCATTCGTGAAAATATTTGAAGAAGCAGATCGAAAAGCGGAGCAGCCGGCTGTTTATCCTCCGTTAATTTATCAAGCAGCTCCACAGCATAGGAAGCGTAGGCTGTTTTCATCAAATCGCTGCGTATATAACGAAAAGAGTCTACTATATCTGCCTGATTAAGACTTCCCATTCCCCGGGACTGGTGGTAAATAAAAACTCCATGGACAAACAGCTGGCTTGCCGAGGCAAATTTACTTTTCGTTTTTTTAGCACCCCTGGCCATAAGAGCGGTCTTCCCATTTTCACGGGAATATATAGTGATAATTTTATGGTTTTCACCATAATCTGTTGTCCGGAGTACAATTCCTTCTACTTTTTGCAGCATTGAACTCCCTCCGCCCAGCCTGGTTTAGTATTCGTCCTGATCGTAGCCGAATTCCCTGAGATATTTCGGCTTGTTCCGCCAGTCTTTTTCCACTTTCACCCAAAGCTCAAGAAATATTTTAGTTCCCAGCAGGTTTTGTATATCCTCCCGCGCACGCTGGCCGATCTCTTTAAGCATCTTCCCCTGCCGGCCGATAAGAATTCCTTTCTGGGAACTTCTTTCTACTACGATAACAGCTCCAACATATAGTGTATCGCTGTTTTCGCGTTCCTTAATCTGTTCAATATCAACAGCTATGGAGTGAGGAATTTCCTCGCGGGTTAAATGCAGAACTTTTTCCCGTATCATTTCAGACATAAGAAATCGTTCGGGGTGATCTGTCACCTGATCCTCCGGGTAGAACTGGGGACCTTCCTCGAGCTTTGCAAATACCTGATCCACAAGTGTTCCAACGTTATTGCCTTCAACAGCGGACACTGGGATCACCTCATCAAATGCATAACTTTCCTGATAAGAAGCAATGAGAGGGAGCAGTTCATCCGGATGTACCTGGTCAATCTTATTTACTACAAGGAAAACCGGAGTCTGTACGTTACGAAGACGCTCGATAATAAAGTCATCTCCGGCACCTCTGCCTTCTTTCGCATCGACAAGAAATAATATTACATCTACTTCCTTCAGCGTGCTCTGTGCAGCTTTTGCCATAAAATCCCCGAGGCGGTGCTTCGGTTTATGGATCCCCGGCGTATCGATAAAGACAATCTGCCCGCGCTCTTCAGAATAAACACCCTGAATCCGATTCCGGGTTGTCTGGGGTTTATCACTCATGATCGCTATTTTCTGCCCGAGCAGCTGATTCATCAGCGTTGATTTACCTACATTCGGCCTGCCAATAAGTGCCGCAAAACCTGATTTATAAACTTCTTTATCCATGAAGATCCTCCTTGGAAAACGCTCCAGGAAGAAGAGTGGCTACTGTCGTTTCTTCTACATCTCCCTTTAAGTTGGATAAATAGATTACGGTATCCTGCTGCAGCAGTTCAGCCATCACCTGCCGGCAGGCCCCGCACGGGGAGACGGGCCCGTCAGTGTCCGCTGAAACCGCAAGGGCTGCAAACTCCCGTTCACCTTCAGAAACAGCTTTAAAAATTGCGGTACGCTCACCACAGTTACACATGCTGTAAGCAGCATTCTCTATGTTGCATCCTCCGTATACCCGGCCGTCTTTCGTTTCCAGTGCAGCTCCCACTGCAAATTTGGAGTAAGGTACGTATGCCTGATTTCTTGCTTCTTCCGCTTTTTTAATGAGTTCCTCTCTTTTCATCATACTGATCCCGCCTTTTTTTAAAATAAAATATGTACAATCTTAGGTATGAAAATAATCATTCCAACGATAGCAGCCGTAGCTGAAAATACGAGAACGGCTCCGGCTGCTGTATCTTTAATTATTTTGGCTCTTTCATCAAACGTCTGGATAATAAGATCTGTTATGTGCTCAATGGAAGTGTTAAGAAGCTCCAGACATAGAACCGCACCTATAGAAACGGCCAACAGTGCCTGTTCAGCAGCTGAAACGTTTAATAGTTGAGCGGCAATAAAGACAATCACCGCTGCACTCGTGTGGATACGAAAATTCTGTTCATTTTTCCATGTGTAAACAATTCCTTGTGAAGCATAATAAAAACTTTTTTTCAAACGACTCCAGGAAATAAACGAACGGTTATTTTTCGATTCCATGAGCTTTCAGTATCTCTTCCTGAAGAGTAAACATTTCTTTCTCTTCTTCTTCCGACTCGTGAATATAACCGTTCAAGTGGAGAAATCCGTGCACTGCAAGGAAACTGAGTTCCCTCTCGAGAGAATGTCCGTATTCTTCGGCCTGCGCTTCAGCCCTTTCCATCGATATAATTACATCCCCCATGATGTTCGGAGCATCTTCCATTAACCCCGAATCCTCCGCCCCTTCATTGAGGGCGAAGGAAAGTACATCTGTCGGCTGGTCTTTTCCCCTGTAGTCGCGGTTTAAATTCTTAATTTCTTCATCATCCACAATACTTACCGACACTTCTGAACCGGCAGCAACATTTTCTTTTGTCATTGCTGTTGCAATTACCTGTCTGATGAGGCTGCTCTGATCATCCGAAAGTTTCCCGGAATGATCTGTTATTTCGATATCAAAATCGTTCATATTATTTCCCCTCCGCTTTCGGAAGTTTGTCATCTTCCGGATAATCTATTCTGGAATGGAACGTCCCTTTTAACGTTTCGCAAATAGAAGTATAGACGATGTGAAGCTCCTTTAATGTAAGATCACATTCGTCAAACTGGCCGTCTTCCAGCCTGTCGTTAATAATTTTTTTAACAAGTTGTTCAATTTTCTGCTGAGTGGGTGCCTGCATTGATCTTACCGCGGCCTCCACACTGTCCGCAACACCTACTACGGCACTTTCCTTTGAAGATGCTTTCGGTCCCGGGTATCTGTAGTCTTTTTCCTCGGGATCCTCCCCTGCTTCACTGGCTTTAAAATAAAAATATTTTAATAGCGTAGTTCCATGATGCTGCTCTGCGATATCGATAATTTCCCGGGGCATCCTCTCTTTTTTCAGCATTTCTGCCCCATCGTAAGGGTGGGCGATTATTATTTCTGCACTCTTCTTCGGAGGAGTCCTATCGTGCGGATTTGCCATTTTCAGCTGATTTTCAATAAAATATTGAGGCCTTTTCGTTTTTCCTATGTCGTGGTAGTAGGCGCCTACCCTGGCGAGAAGGCCGTTGGCGCCTATAGCTTCACACGCTCCTTCAGCAAGGTTTGCCACCACCACACTATGATGGTATGTCCCAGGCGCTTCCAGTAATATTTTTCTGAGAAGCGGTTTGTTCGGATTCGATAGTTCGATCAGTCTTGAAGCTGACAGGACCCCAAACCCAGCTTCAAAAAATGGCAGTAGACCAACAGCCAGGATAATGGAAGTATAGCCCCCTGCCACGGCAAAACCGGCATAGAATCCGGTTTCAGCAAGAGGAATGGGCAGTCCCTTCAGCAGCAGCAGCGCTGAAACAACACTCAGGTTAACTGTGGCAATCAGTGTTCCGGTTTTCAGCATATAGGAGAGCCGATTTGATTTGTTCAGGAAAAACACCGAAGCTACCCCGCTGAAAAATACATACAGCATGTAAGAGTAATCCATTACTGCCGTCGTCTGCTGGTTAAAAACAACTCCTGCAGCGACACTGAGAAGAAAACTAAGAAAAAGCGCTGCCCGCTTCTGAAGCAGCATGCCTGCAAGGAGAGTTCCGGCAGCTGCCGGGACGACATAGACGATGCCTTCTACATCATACACCTGGAGCAGGCTCGTCAGCTTCATAATAACCAGAGTAACACTGTATATAAGTACAAAAAGCAGCAGGTGGGTATTATTGGATTGTAAACTCGTATTTGCTTGACTTAAATATTGAGACAGCATCACCATAAGCAGTGTAATAATCAGTGCAAGACCACTGTATGGGATAAGGGCGGAATTTTCCTCCGTCAATCCTGCCAGATTCAGCTGGTTATATATTTCAGAAGTAATAACCTGTCCTTCCTCAACAATGAGTTCTCCTTCACGAATCATTACAGGATCCACTTCGTCGGCAGCTGCTTCACGTGCCTCCATGGTAGCTTCTTCGTCAATCATATAGTTCGGAGTAATACTGTGGCGTGCCAAATCTGCCATAGCATCCTCCATTGTTCTTCTGACAGAAGCTGATCTTACCCGCGACTCCGCACTGTCACGGGCTTCTGTAACTTCGTTCAGCCCGATCTCTTCGGACATCACATCGTATACAGCACTGCCTACCGTTTCCTGCATATTTTGCAGTTCCTCTGAGGAGGCTTCCAGAAGTGTCTCAAGTGTTTCGTCTTCCAAATTTTCACCAATCTCCGGAGAAAATCTGGAACGAAGTTCATCCACCTGCTCGGTTCTTGACCAGAGCTCTGCTTCTTCCGAATTATCTGCTCCTTCATCACCAACCGATGCAAGTTCACCTTCCTGTTCACGGATTTCAAGCTGCACAAGCCGTATAGACTGAAAAACATCGTTCAGCCGCTCCAGCTGATTATCAGCATACCTTGTTTTTAATGAATAAACAGGATCCACACTTCCGGCGGCTTCCTGCTCTCTTCTTTCTGTTTCTTCCCTATCCTCTACAGTAACAGGGGAGCGGATATCTTCAGAAGAAACTTCTCCGGTTTCTATATCGAGATTTTCCGGGGCAGTATTAGTGAACAGAAGGGCAAATGTTATCAGCCCTGCTGTTAAAAATAATATAAATCGGATGTAGGGATGATCCTTTATTCGCTTCCACCAATTCTGCTGATCTATAGACGAGCGGTCTGCCAAGCAGTTCCCTCCTTTCCATACCTTAAGGTAATGGAAAGCGTGCATGAGGTACACTCATCCACGCTTCAGATTTTATCCCGCTTTTTCACTTCTTCATTGTCATATGCATCAATAATTTTCTGTACTAGAGAATGACGGACAACATCTGTTGACTGAAGATAAATAACAGAAATTCCATCAACTTTTTTCAAGGTCTGTAAAGCTGTTTTCAGGCCGGATTTTTTGCCGGCTGGAAGATCCACCTGCGTTAAATCACCGGTTATAACCATTTTGGAATCGAATCCGAGCCGGGTTAAAAACATCTTTATCTGCTCAGGAGTGGTGTTCTGTGCTTCATCCAGAATAACGAAAGCATCATCAAGCGTTCTTCCTCTCATATAGGCGAGCGGAGCAATCTCTATCGTTCCCCGCTCAATCAGCCTTGCTGTATGCTCAGTCCCAAAGACATCGTGGAGCGCGTCGTAGAGAGGTCTGAGATAAGGATCAACCTTTTCTTTCAAGTCCCCGGGAAGAAAGCCGAGGCTTTCCCCCGCTTCTACAGCCGGCCGGGTAAGTACAATTCTCTGAACGTGCCCTTCTTTGAGCGCGTGCACTGCAAGTACTACAGCGAGATAAGTCTTCCCTGTGCCGGCCGGACCGATTCCAAATACTACATCATTTTTACGAATGGAGGACACGTAGTGCCTCTGCCCTAACGTTTTAGCGAGTATCGGCTTTCCTTTTGCTGTAACTGTAATTTTATCATCGTACAGTTCGTTCATTTCACCGAGCATGTTTTCTTTAGCCAGCTGGGCCGCATATATTACGTCGCGCTCATGAATTCTTATTCCTTTGCGGATAAGCTGAAGCAGTGTAACCATTATATCTTCTATCTGATTTGCCTTTTCTTCTTCCGCCTGGACAATTATGTCCTGTCCCCGTGTTACAAGGGATATATTGTATGCTTCTTCCAGCCGGGAAAGATGTCTGTCGTTCGGGCCGAAAAGGGCCTGAACTTCGTTTGCACTATCCGCTGGAATAGCTATCGTACGGTTCAATTCTGTCAATAGCCTCAGTCTCCTTAACTTTAAGAGATGTTTTCTGTAAACTACCTTTACTTTACCATTCCCACTAACGAGGTGCAAAACGTTTTATAATTATATGTATTCCCGGAAGTTTATAAAAAGTAACGGTTCTTCTTTTTAATCCAGAACAGTGGCCGCCGCTTTGAATCTCATCTGTCATTTCCTGCTTCAACTCAGAAAAAAGCGCCGGGACTTTAAAGTCACGACGCCTTTCCATCTTTTCAGATAATCCTTTTTTATCCAAAAATATTAACGGTGCTTTTTCTGCCTTGAACGCGGCTTTCCCAGCACTTCAGACCATACTACACCTTTAATGACATCCTGCTTCGAGATGTTTTTAAAGTCCAGATCTATTTTCTGGTTCGCCTGGCTGGTAATATCTCCTTTCACTATAGGGGAGTTTTCTATTTTCCCGGCAGACTCTTCTGCCAGGCGCTGCTTTTTCTTCGCTTTTTCATAATGCTCCTGAATAGCAGTCATAGATTTTGAAGACTCAGCCTCGGCAGGTGCATGTCTCTGCGGCTCCTGCTTTTTCGGTTCCTGTTTTGTCTCTTCCCGTTCGAAAAAGATATCTTTCCAGTCTACGTCAGGACGGCCTTCCCCGGGAGGACGCTGCGTTCTTCCTTGCTCCTGCTGCTGAGGTCGGGGGCGCTCCCTTGTTTCTTCCTGCTTCGAAGAGTTCCGGGACTGTATAAAACTGAAAATAGCAGCAAGAATAAGAAATAAAAGGAGCGGCGATTCCAACAAAAGGTTAATAAAACCTGTCATACTGATCGCTCCTCTCTACTCATCATAGCTTGGAAGTGCGGGACTGCTGGGAATCGTCATCCTATCCATCACCAGTCGCTTTACCGATAGAATCACGCATATCAGTGTCCGCTTTAATATTGTTGTAGTTCATATAGTCCATTACTCCAAGATTACCTTGTCGTAATGCTTCTGACATAGCCATAGGAACTTCAGCTTCAGCTTCCACAACTTTCGCACGCATTTCTTCAACGCGGGCTTTCATTTCCTGCTCCTGGGCTACTGCCATCGCACGGCGTTCTTCAGCTTTTGCCTGGGCAATCTTCTTATCTGCCTCAGCCTGGTCAGTCTGAAGACCTGCTCCAATGTTTTTACCGATATCAATATCAGCAATATCGATGGATAAAATTTCAAATGCTGTTCCGGCATCCAAACCTTTTTTAAGTACAGTCTGGGAAATCATATCCGGATTTTCAAGGACTGCTGCGTGGCTGTTCGCAGAACCAATTGTCGATACAATACCTTCACCTACACGAGCAATAACCGTATCTTCACCTGCACCACCGACAAGGCGGTCAATGTTGGCACGGACTGTAATACGTGCTTTAGCTTTTACTTCAATTCCGTCCATTGCTACACCGGCAATAAACGGCGTTTCGATTACTTTCGGGTTAACACTCATCTGTACTGCTTCCAGTACGTCCCGGCCGGCAAGGTCAATTGCTGCACATCGTTCGAATGTGAGCTCAATATTTGCACGCTGGGCGGCGATAAGCGCATTAACTACGCGGTCCACGTTACCCCCGGCGAGATAGTGACCTTCCAGCTTATTTGTGCTGATGTCCAGGCCTGCTTTAACCGCCTTAATGAGCGGATTGACTACACGATGTGGGATTACCCGGCGCAGCCGCATACCAACCAGCTGAAAAATTCCTACCTTTACGCCGGCTGCCCATGCAGAGATCCATAGTGCGACCGGTACGAACGTAAATAATACGACGACCCCGATCACGATAATCCCCAGGATGATATACACCCCAATTTCATCTGGCATTATTCATCTTCCTCCTTCTTTTTTGAAGTTTCATTTTCCGCTATTTCGCGGACAACAATTCTTGAGCCCGAAACGGAAATGACCTTTATTTTCCTACCTTGTTCAATATATCCTCCCTCAGACACTACGTCAAGACGTTCCTCATTAATCAGAGCAGTTCCTGACGGACGAAGGGTAGTAAGAGCTTCTCCTGTACCCCCCTGAAGCTCACTGCGTGTTTCAGTGGAAACATAGCCGAGTTCAGAAGATGTAGCATCTGTAAGGATAACCCGTTTCATAGGACCGGCACGGTCTGCGTACTTTATAAGCAGAGCCATTCCGGCAATGGTAACGAGCATGGCAATTACAAAGGATATAAGAATATTCACCGTTGAAAAAGAGCTGAGTACAAGACTTGCCAGCACCGCGCCGAGCCCAAGTATACCAAAGATACCGAAACTCGGCGAAAAAACTTCCAAAACGAGCAGTCCGGCTCCTACGATAAATAGAATAAGTGACTCGAGACCAGCAAAACCAGCTACGGTATGGCCGAAAAAGAATAAAAACAGAGCCGATGCCCCCATAATTCCCGGAATTCCAAACCCTGGTGAGTAAAGCTCCAGGATAAGTCCTAGTCCTCCAATAGACAGAAGAATCGGAATTACTACCGGATGAGTTACGAGACGGGCGATATTTTCTGCCAGGCTGAGTTCGAATTCTTCCTGGGAAGCTTCCTCAAGTCCTAAATACTCCATTAATTCTTCCCGGTCGTCAACTACCGCTTCTGCATACCCTACCGAAAGTGCTTCTGAAGCAGTCAGTGTAAGAAGTTCTCCTTCTCCAACATCGAGATCTTCCAGCTCAATGGAGGGATCTGCCATTGCGAGAGCATACCGGGGATCCCGGTCATTTATTTCGGCCGCTGACCGCATGTTGCCGAGCCACGCCGACTGTGCTTTATCGTCTGCCGCCTGTCCTGTCCCATCGATTACCTGAGCGGACCCCATTTCGGTACCCGGCTGCATGACGATTTCGTTCGCATTAAGCGATATATAGGCACCGGCAGACATAGCTTCCCTTACAATGAAAGCTGTAGTGGGAATTTCCGTTTCCCGGACTATCTTAGCTATTTCTCCGGCTGCATCAACCCGGCCGCCGGGGGTGTTCATTTCAAATACAATGTGATCGACGTTTTCTTCTTCAGCAGTTTCCACTGCCCTTTTCATAAAAGCTTCCAGTCCACGTTCCACAGTTTCCTCTACGGGAACAAAGAAGACAGTCTGCCCCTCTCCATCTTCCGCTTGGGATGGTGAAACCCAGATAAGAACAAATGCGACTGCCAGCAGCGCTGAATACAGGGCAATCCGAGTCAGTTTCACTTTTCCGGCCTCCTCTCCTGTACCTATAGTTACAGTATAGCTTACGTTCGAAACCGGGGAAAGTTTCAGAGTTTATGTATACGAACCATTTTTTTCATGCTCTTTTCCTTTATTAGTAACGGTGCATTTTTTGAGCTGAAGAGTGTATACAGTAAACGTATCAGAATGAAAGCCGGTGCAGGTCACTATACTGAGATTCAAAAAGCCTGTCATACAAATTGACAGGCCTTCAGCCGGAAGCCGCCCTTATTATCCGGGGCGGCTTTTCATCCACAGGGAAATTCAATTTACTATCAGGATTCGTAATACAGCTCTTCCAGCTGTTTTTTTGTTTTCGTGGAACCATACCTGTAGATTAAATGAAACAAGTCGTTTTCATCTTCTCCCAGTTCCATTTTTTCTTTCTCATCTTTTGTTTCATCAAATGGAGAACCGAATACCTGTTCAGGCATCACATCTCCACTCCGTACTTCTGCCAGTTTGTCTTCCAGATTTCCTTTTTCTGCACTATCAATTTCTACCTCATAGTGGATGAGCTGGGTATCTGGGAGAATTGGAGATAATTCCACGTATGATCCACTTCTCCAGATTACAAAATGAGTTTCTTTAGTCATTTATATTCCTCCTTTAGCTTATTTTTCTATACCCTAATGTGAAATTCATTATTCATCCGTATGCAAATTTCAGGCAGGAAATTACCGGAAACCGAGTCTGACCGGAAAACCGGCTTGAGAATTTAAATATTCCTTTATAACACTGTATAAAAAAGCTGTTTTGAACGTAAGTATTGTTTCATAAGAACATCTGCGGCTCTTCTGTACTAAAGGCAGTAAAGTTTCGCCCTATTAACAGCAGCGAACATCAATAGAACGAAAAACAAAAAAAGCACAGGAACGTATCCCGTGCTTTCATTCGTTAACTTATTTTAAAGACTGTTGAACGAGAGTCCTGACTGCTGTACCATCCGCTCTGCCTTTTACTTTCGGCATCACGGCTCCCATCACCCGGCCCATATCGGCCTTTGAGGAAGCACCGGTTTCTGCAATCGTCTCGTCGACAACCGCCTGCAGTTCCTTGTCGGACAACTGTTCAGGCATATAGTCTGCCAGTACAGAGATTTCCTGCTGTATTTTATCCACAAGATCTTCTCTTCCGGCTTTTTCGAACTCCTGGAGGGATTCGCGGCGCTGCTTCATTTCCCGATTCAACACAGTAAGCACTTCTTCATCAGATAGCTCGTGACCAGCGTTGATCGCTTCATTCTGAACAGAGCTTTTCACAGAACGGATAACGGTCAGGCGCTGCTTATCTTTCGCGCGCATGGCCTCTTTCATGTCCTGATTAAGCTTATCAAGAATCGATAAAGACACGGCAACCCTCTCCTTAGAACTTACGCTTGCGAGCTGCTTCAGACTTTTTCTTGCGGCGAATACTAGGCTTTTCGTAGTGCTTGCGCTTTTTTACCTCCGCTAAAGTCCCTTCTTTAGACATCGTTTTCTTAAAACGACGAAGAGCAGTATCGAGATTTTCATTTTTGCGAACTCGTGTTTCTGCCATTCTGTATCCCTCCCTCCGGACAACCAGTAACACATACATTACTGCATGTATAGATAGATTATATAAGATTTACTCCTTCAGGTCAATATTGGATTTTTATGACAGTACTGAAAAGGCAGTTTCGTTTTCTGATTTCACAAAAATTCCTTCATTGAATGGATAGCCTGCCTTTGTTATCTTCACTTTTACAATTTCCCCGATAAACTGTTCCGGCAGATCCACTTTTACCTTCATATAGTTATCCGTATAACCTGTTAACAGACTTCTGTTTTCTTTGTCAGCTTCTTCCGGAATCATTTCCAGTACTTCTCCTTCAAATAGCGAGGCGTATTCTTTCGCCTGCTGATTCGACAATTCGATCAGGCTGCGCACTCTTGCGTGTTTACGATCGTCATCTACCTGATCGGTCATCCGTGCAGCCGGTGTACCTGTACGCTTCGAATAAGGGAAGACGTGAAGCTCTGAGAATCCGATATCTCTTACCGCATCGTATGTCTCCTGGAATTCTTCGTCCGTTTCACCTGGAAATCCAACGATAACATCGGAAGTTACTGCAAGGCCCGGGAGAGCTTCCTTCAGGCGGTCTACGCGCTCTTTATAAAATTCCATCGTGTATTTCCTGCGCATACGTTTTAACACTGTATCAGACCCCGACTGCATCGGTACATGAAGGTGTCTGACAATTTTATCCGAAGCATCAATCGCCTGAATTACCTCATCTGTAATCTGGCTTCCTTCGATGGAAGAAATTCTGATTCGCTTAAGCCCTTCCACGTTTTCAAGTTCTTTAAGAAGCCGGGCGAGATTATAATCTTTCATATCTTCTCCGTATCCACCTGTATGGATACCTGTTAGAACAATTTCTTTGTAGCCTGCTTCCACGAGCTGCCGGGCCTGTTTCAATACTTCTTCCGGATCCCGTGAACGCAGCAGGCCTCTTGCCCATGGAATAATGCAGAATGTGCAGAAATTATTGCATCCCTCCTGTATTTTAAGGGAGGCACGGGTCCTGTCGGTAAAAGAAGGCACATCAAGCTCTTCATACACTCTCGTCTTCATGATATTGCCTACTCCGTTGATCGGTTCTCTCTCCTGCTGGAACTGCTCAATGTAGGGAAGCATTTTATGCCTGTCCTGAGTACCGACTACTATATCCACGCCGGGTACAGCCATTACTTCCGCTGGAGAAGTCTGGGCATAGCATCCTGTGACACATATTACCGCCTCCGGATTTCTCCGAACAGCCCTCCGGATAACCTGCCGGCTCTTTTTGTCGCCTGTATTCGTCACTGTACACGTGTTGATGACATATACATCCGCCGTCTGATCAAATTCTACTTTTTCGTAATTTTCTTTTTGAAACAGCTGCCATATCGCCTCTGTTTCATAATGGTTTACTTTGCACCCTAACGTATGGAATGCTACTTTACGCATACCTTTTCACCTCAATAATTCAAAATGGTAGGAAAGCACAGACAGTGCATACAGCGGTGCTGTTTCTGTACGGAGTATTCTCGGTCCAAAAGCACAGCTTATTCCTCCGGCTTTCTGAAGTGCCAGGACTTCTCTTTCACTCAGTCCGCCTTCTGGTCCAATTACTACCATCACCCGGTTTCCGGGTTCCATTGCTGAAAGCGTACTGTGTAAAGCAGAAGCCTCTCCCTGTTTCGCATCTTCTTCATAGGCGATCAGAACGAATTCTGTTTCCTCCGCCCTTTTTACGAGCTGTTCAAAGTCCTGCACAGGGAGAACAGAAGGGATTTTCTGACGGTGTGCCTGCTCCGCTGCTTCTTTAGCTATTTTCTGCCATCTGCCCTCTTTTTTACCTGCCTTTTTTTGATCCAGCTTCACGATCGATCTGTCTGCACGGAACGGAAGGAAAGCTTCTGCTCCAAGTTCTGTCCCTTTCTGAAGGACAGATTCCAGTTTGTCGCCTTTAGGAAGTCCTTGCGCTATCGTAACTTTTACCGGCAGTTCCACGGACGATGCTTCTTCTTTCAGCAGCATGACGGAAGAAGCCGGTTCTTTCTCCAGTTCTGCAAGGTAGCAGACCCCGTCCATCCGGCATACAATTAACTGGTCTCCCGGGCTCATTCTCATAACTTTAAGAGCGTGATGGGAGGATTCCTCGTCAAGCAGCGCCTTCTTCTCCTGAAACAGACTATTGTCCAAAAAATATCGCTGCATGCTAAACCTCTTCCGGTCTGATGGCGGCTATGGCGATCCAGTCTTCCATTTCCGTGATTTCCTCAATATAAAAACCTGCCTGAGTAAGTGCTTCTTTCACCATTTCTCTTTTGCGCTGTATAATTCCAGATACGATGAGCTTACCACCCGGACGAAGTGCTGTATAGGCGTCTTCCGTCATGTTCACGATAACTTCAGCCAGAATATTGGCAGTGATCACATCATATGTATCTTCAATGTGATCCAACAGATTGGCTTTCGTCACTTTTACCCTGTTTTCTACGTTGTTCCACTTCACGTTATCTGAAGCCGACTGTACGGCAACGTCGTCGAGATCGAGCGCTTCGATACTTTTCGCACCGAGCTTTGCAGCAGCTACTGCAAGCACCCCGGACCCTGTGCCGACGTCGATCATTCTGTCTCCAGGGATCAGATGTTTTTCCATCGCCTGAATACAGAGAACTGTCGTAGGGTGGGTCCCGGTGCCGAAGGCCATCCCGGGATCCAGTTCCACTACCAGTTCCTGATTGGTAACAGGCTCATATTTTTCCCAGCTTGGGGAAATCGTAATACGCGAGCCTACCTTTACCGGCTTATAATATTTTTTCCAGGCGGTAGCCCAGTCTTCTTCATCCACTTCGCTGACAGAAACGAGATTCTTTCCGATATCAATACTGTAACGGCGAAGCTGGGTGATGGACTCCTTAATCTCTTTCACTGTTTCTCCGAGAAAGCTGTTTTCAGGGAGGTAGGCTTTAAGCAGCACTCCTTCTTCCGGATAATCCTCTGCCGATAAGTAGTATATCTCACCAAAAATGGACTCCCTGTCCCGGTAAAGATCCTCTCTATCTTCAATTACTACACCGCCCGCTCCGGCTTCGTGAAGAATATTACTGATAGGCTCCACAGCTTCCTGAGTCGTGTGAATACAGATTTCAGACCATTTCATTTTCATTCCAGCTCCCTGTTTTTAATCTATTCCCCGAAGCTCTTAAAGGCTCTTTTTACTTTTGCAAAGAAATTCCGGCTTTGTTCGTCAGGCGCTTCTGTTCCGCTTTCTTCTGCAAAATCACGAAGCAGCTCTTTTTGTCTGTCGTTGAGTTTTTTAGGCGTAATAATCCTTACCTGGATATGCTGATCGCCCTGTCCCATTCCCCGGACATTCGGGGCTCCTTTTCCACGGAGACGGAAGTGTGTTCCTGTCTGCGTACCTGCAGGCACTTTCACTTTTACTTTTCCTTCAAGTGTAGGCACCTCTATTTCATCGCCGAGAGCGGACTGGACGAACGTAATCGGCATTTCACAATGAATGTCGTCCCCTTCACGGTGGAAAAATTCATGTTCTTTTACATTAAATACAACATACAGATCTCCTGGAGGTCCTCCATTGACCCCCGGTTCTCCTTGTCCGGCTACGCGGATCTGCTGACCGGTATCCACTCCGGCAGGAATTTTGATATGAATTTTTTTCCGTTTTTTCACCTTACCGCGTCCGCCGCACGTACCGCACTTATCTTTTACCTGCTGGCCTGTTCCTTCACAGCGGTCACATACTCTCCGGTTGACTACCCGTCCGAAAGGTGTGTTCTGTTCTACATTCAGCTGCCCTGCGCCGCCGCACTGCCGGCATGTTTCAGGCTGGGTTCCGGGCTTCGCCCCACTTCCGTCACAGGTGGTACACTCTTCCTCCCTTGGGATTTCAATGTCTGTTTCTTTACCGAATACGGCTTCTTTGAATTCCAGTGTCATTGTGTACTGCAGATCAGATCCCTGCATCGGGGCGTTTGGATCACGGCGTCTGCCGCCTCCACCGAAAAACATATCGAATATATCGCTGAAACCGCCGAAATCACCTGCTCCTGCTCCGCCGAATCCCTGGTTCGGATCTGTATGGCCGAACTGGTCGTAATGTGCCCTTTTGCTGCTGTCACTGAGCGTGTCATAGGCTTCCTTAACTTCCTTGAATTTCTCTTCTGCATCATCTTCTTTATTTACGTCCGGATGATACTTTCGTGCGAGTTTTCTGTATGCTTTTTTTATTTCCTGTTCTTCGGCATTTTTATCCACGCCGAGAACATCATAAAAATCTCGTTTACTCATTTTTTACCACTCCCGACTTTTCTCCATAACGAGTATCTTATCATCTGTCCGGTGGACAGTAAAGGTGCACTTCAGAGAAAAAAGTCAAAGCCAAGATGCCCTGACTTTGACTTTCTTTCTCTTACTCTTTTTTCTCGTCGTTCACTTCTTCATACTCAGCATCCACTACGTCGTCCTCTGACTGTTCAGCGCCTTCAGAAGCGTCTGCCTGCTGCTGTGCAGCCTGTTCATACATTTTTGTGGTAAGCTGGGTTACAATTTCCTGAAGCTCTTCTTTTGCAGTTTTAACAGCTTCAAGGTCGTCTCCCTCAAGAGCTGACTTTAGTTTATCCTTCGCAGCTTCTGCCTTCTCTTTTTCAGAAGCTTCTACGTTGTCCCCGAGATCATTCAATGTTTTTTCCGTCTGGAACACAAGCTGGTCTGCTTCGTTGCGTGTATCCACTTCTTCACGGCGCTGCTTGTCTGCTTCCGCATTTTCTTCTGCATCTTTCACCATCTGCTCTACTTCTTCGTCAGACAGACCGGAGCTGGACGTAATCGTAATAGACTGTTCTTTGTTCGTTCCGAGATCTTTGGCGCGTACATTTACGATACCATTTGCATCAATATCAAAAGATACTTCGATCTGCGGTACTCCACGCGGTGCCGGCGGAATATCTGTCAGCTGGAAGCGGCCGAGTGTTTTGTTGTTTGCAGCCATTTCACGCTCACCCTGCAGCACGTGAATATCTACTGACGGCTGGTTGTCAGCAGCTGTAGAAAATGTCTGCGACTTGGATGTCGGAATAGTAGTGTTTCGTTCAATGAGCTTTGTAAATACTCCGCCCATTGTTTCTATACCAAGAGAAAGAGGCGTCACGTCAAGAAGTACTACGTCTTTAACGTCTCCAGTAAGAACTCCAGCCTGAATGGCAGCACCAAGTGCTACTACTTCATCCGGATTAACTCCTTTGTGAGCGTCTTTTCCAGTAATTTGCTTAATAGATTCCTGAACAGCTGGAATCCGCGTTGAGCCGCCTACAAGTACCACCTTATCCACTTCGCCTGCAGAAAGTCCGGCGTCTTTCAGAGCCTGACGGGCAGGACCCATCGTACGCTCTACGAGTCCGGAAGTAAGCTCTTCAAATTTAGCACGTGTGAGGTTCAGCTCAAGATGTTTAGGTCCGGACTGATCCGCTGTAATAAATGGAAGGCTGATCTGTGTCTGTGAAACACCAGAAAGATCTTTTTTCGCCTTTTCCGCTGCATCTTTCAGACGCTGAAGGGCCATTTTGTCCTGGTTCAGATCGATCCCGTTTTCTTTTTTAAATTCGGAAACGAGATAGTCGATCACAGCCTGGTCAAAGTCATCCCCTCCGAGCTTGTTATCCCCGGAAGTCGACTTAACTTCAAAGAATCCGTCTCCGAGTTCCAGGATGGACACGTCGAACGTTCCACCACCAAGGTCATAAACAAGAATTGTCTGATCGTCTTCTTTATCCAGACCGTAAGCTAGTGCAGCAGCAGTCGGCTCGTTAACGATACGCTCTACTTCAAGACCGGCAATTTTTCCAGCATCCTTTGTTGCCTGACGCTGGGAGTCATTAAAGTAGGCGGGAACAGTGATTACCGCTTTAGTAACCGTTTCACCGAGATAAGCTTCAGCATCAGCTTTGAGTTTCTGTAGAATGATCGCTGAAATTTCCTGCGGTGTATACTGCTTTCCTTCTGCTTCTTCCTTATGATTTGTACCCATATGACGCTTAATCGATGTAATGGTGTTTGGGTTTGTAATCATCTGACGCTTAGCAACTTCCCCCACCTGACGCTCTCCATCTTTAAAAGATACGACTGATGGTGTTGTACGTGCACCTTCTGCGTTTGCGATAACTGTGGCTTCTCCGCCTTCCATTACCGCTACACATGAATTTGTTGTTCCTAAATCAATGCCGATTACTTTACTCATGACTAAATTCCTCCTCGATTTCGTTATGCGTTTACTTTAACCATTGCAGGCCGAAGGACTTTATCCTTAAGCATGTAGCCCTTTTGCAGCTCTTCCACAACAACATTGGACTCAAATTCTTCTGACTCTACCTGCATAACTGCTTCATGCTTCGTCGGATCAAATGTTTCACCGACCGTTTCCATTACAGTTATTTCTTCCGTATTTAAAGCTTCATTCAGCTGATTGTAAATCATCTTCATGCCTTGAAGCAGGCTTTTCGCTTCTTCTGATTCCGGTTCTGTCATTAGTGCCCGGTCAAAGTTGTCCATAGCCGGCAGCAGGTTTTCTGCAAGCTTCTCGGATCTATATTTAGCCGCGGATTCTTTTTCCTGCTTTGTCCGTCGGCGGAAGTTATCGTATTCAGCCTGAAGACGGAGGAGTCGGTCTTCTTTCTGTTCCAGCTGTTTTTCAAGCTGTTCCAATGCATCATCTTCCTCTACAGCGGACTCGTCCATCTGGACACTTTCAGCTGCTTCCTCCTGCTGAACCTCTTCTTCATGCAGTTCTTCCTGTTCCTTTTTTGACACTGCTTTCACCTCCTTCTACTAGTTAATTTTTATTTCTTCTATTCAATAATTCCGACATGTCCCGCGAAAAATATTCCATAAGGCTGATCACCCTTGGATATTCCATTCTTGTAGGACCGAGCAGACCAATGGTACCTACATACTTACCATCCAGCGTATAGGTCGCTGTAACGAGGCTTAAATCTTCAAACGGCTTGAAATCATTTTCTTCCCCTATCCTGATGGTGAGTCCCTGATCTTCGGACCGGATCAGCTTTGATACAAGAGCATCTTCTTCAAAAATATTCAGGAGGTTCCGTACTCTTTCGACATCATTGAACTCAGGCTGACTTAAAATGTTTGTTTTGCCGCCATAATAAACCTTCTCCTGCTGATGATCCTGGAACACTTCCCGTAATGCCGTAAGCATCGTTTCGTACTTGGAAACGTATTTTTTAAATACGAATGCAATTTCCTGGGAAAGTTTTTGCTGAAGCTGGTAAATAGGCACGCCCCGCAGGCGGTCATTAAGAATGTTCACTACTTTTTCCACATCTGATCCGGAAACATTTTCCGGGAAATAGACCGTCTGATTTTCTACATGACCTGAATCAGTCACGATAATGATAACTGCCTGGGTGGTGGAAATAGGAATAAGCTGAATCTGCTGCAGTTTCGATTCAAACACTTCCGGCCCAAGAACAATTGACGTATAGGAAGTCAGCTGGGACAGAATTTTAGCTGACTGCTGTATAACCTGTTCCGACTCCTGAAATTTTTCTGCCAGCTGGGAGCGGATGTCTGTCACGTCCCTGGAAGACAGCTGCGTAGGTGATAAAAGGTGATCTACGTAGTAGCGGTACCCCTTCTGGGAAGGAATTCGTCCGGCTGAGCTGTGGGGCTTTTCAAGAAAACCCATTTCCTCCAGGTCCGACATTTCATTACGTATCGTTGCGGGACTGAAATTAATATCCTGACGCTTGGAAATCGTCCGGGATCCAACAGGCTCTGCATTCGTAATATAATCATCGACAATCGCCTTTAATATATACAGCTGCCTTTCTGTTAACATCATCATCCCTCCTGTTAGCACTCTTAATCAACGAGTGCTAAATCTATTATATAAAGTACCAAAGAAGGATTTGGTTTGTCAACAAATCAGCGCGTATTAATCTGCAGCAAACAGAAATTTTTCAAAAACTTCATTACCGAGAAGAAGACCTTCATCCGTGAGCATAAACCGCTCCGGTGTTTCATAAAGCCATCCTGCTTTTTTAAGATCTTCCGTAACTCCCGGAAATGCTTCCTGCACTGTCCGGCCGTAGCGGTTCTCGAAACATTCCTTTGACACTCCTAACCGTTTCCGGAGACCCATAAACATTTCTTCCTCCATTTTTTCTGAAAAAGTTACTTCATGCATTTCCAGGTATGGGAGCTTTTTTTCTCTGACAGCTTTCATGTATTTCGGAAGCGGACCATGGTTTCTGATCCTCTGTCCCTCTACATAGCTGTGGGCACCCGCTCCAATCCCGTAATATTCATCGTTGTTCCAGTACGCAAGATTATGTCTGCTGACGGCTCCCCTCCTGGCAAAGTTGCTTATTTCGTAAGCATCGAATTCATTTCCTTTAAGGAATTCAAGCATGAAAGCATACATATCTGCTTCAAGCTCCTGTTCCGGGAGTTTGAGCTTTCCTTTGTTCATCATTTGATAGAAGACAGTTTTCGGTTCGATTTTTAAAGAATAAGCACTTATATGGGTAATAGGAAGAGAGACCGCTTTCTGCAGTGTATCTTTCCACTGCTCCATCGTCTGCCCCGGAAGCCCGAACATCAGATCAATCGACAAGTTTTCGATTCCCGCTTCCAGAGCAAGCCGTACTGTTTCTTCCACCTGGTCCGGCTGATGATCTCTATTTATCGCTTTAAGCAGGACCGGATCAAACGTCTGGGCACCGATACTCAGGCGGTTCACGCCTGTTCTGCGCATCATTGCAAATTTGTCTGCCCCGGCACTTCCCGGATTTACTTCGACTGTCCATTCGGTGTCCTCCGCCAGATGAAAATGCTTTGGAACAGCTTCAAGAAGACGCTGGAGCTGTTCTGTCGTCAGCGAAGTAGGGGTTCCTCCACCTACGTAGATCGTTTCTACAGTATTTGTCTGCGGATACTTTTTTACCGTATGCTTCATTTCTTCTATTGTTAAATCAATATATTCATCCACCGGCTGGTTTTCCAGAAAAAATTTATTAAAATCACAGTAATGGCATATCTGCTCACAAAACGGCACGTGAATATAAATTGATTTTCTCATACATCATTTTCCTTTCTTCAAGTAAACAAACAGAAAAAGGGTGACCAGGTCACCCCTCTTTTCTGTTTACTTATTCTCATCCATGCTGAGAACGGACATGAAGGCCTCCTGGGGAACTTCCACGTTCCCGACACTCTTCATCCGCTTCTTACCTTCTTTCTGCTTCTCCAGAAGCTTCCTCTTACGTGATATGTCTCCCCCGTAACATTTGGCAAGAACGTTTTTACGCATCGCCTTAATTGTAGAACGGGCGATAATTTTCTGTCCGATACTTGCCTGTACAGGCACTTCGAACTGCTGTCTCGGAATAAGGTTCTTTAACTTTTCAGCAATAATTTTTCCGCGGTCATAGGCGGAGTCCCGGTGAACGATGATGGACAGCGCATCCACCTTTTCTCCGTTCAGGAGAATATCCATTTTTACGAGATTGCTTTCTTTATAGCCGATCAGTTCATAGTCAAAAGAAGCGTAGCCTTTCGTGTTCGATTTGAGCGCGTCGAAAAAGTCATACACAATTTCTGAAAGTGGAATTTCGTAAACGATGTTCACTCTGTTCTCGTCAAGATATTTCATATCCAGATAGTCTCCGCGCTTCCGCTGGCACAGTTCCATCACTGGACCAACATATTCGTTCGGCACCATGACTTCCGCTTTTACATAAGGCTCGCGTACGTGGTCCACCTGCTGCGCGTCCGGCATTTCGGAGGGGTTATCAATTTCAATAACTTCTCCATCGGTTTTCGTCACTTCGTAAATAACACTCGGTGCTGTAGTGATGAGATCAATACCAAATTCTCTTTCAATACGCTCCTGAATAATCTCCATGTGCAGAAGTCCTAAAAATCCGCATCGGAAACCAAAGCCAAGAGCCTGTGAAGTTTCGGCTTCGAACTGGAGGGAGGAGTCATTCAGCTCAAGTTTTTCAAGTGCCTCCCGCAGGTCCGTATAATTGTTTGTATCTACAGGATAAAGCCCGCAGAAAACCATAGGATTCAACTTTCTGTAGCCGGGCATAGGCTCAGCAGTAGGTTTTGCGGCATGAGTCACTGTATCACCGACCTGACTATCCCCCACATTTTTTATGGAAGCAATCATATACCCTACATCTCCAACGGTAAGCTCTTCTTTAGGAACCGGCTTAGGGGTAAAAACTCCGATTTCCTGCACTTCGAACTGCTTGCCGTTAGCCATCATTTTAACTTTCTCCCCCGGCTTAACAGTACCTTCCATAATACGGATATACACGATTACTCCTCTGTATGGATCATACAGCGAATCAAAGATCATCGCCTTAAGAGGAGCTTCCGGATCACCGGATGGTGCAGGCACTTTTTTTACTACCGCTTCAAGAATCTCGTCGATACCGATCCCTGCTTTAGCCGAAGCAGGGATGCAGTCCTCCCCTGGAAGTCCGATGACATCCTCCACTTCTTTGCGGACTCTGTCAGGCTCGGCACTCGGAAGATCAATTTTATTAATTACCGGGAGTATTTCCAAATCATTGTCCAGCGCTAAGTATACATTTGCAAGCGTCTGTGCCTCGATCCCCTGGGCAGCATCAACAATCAGAAGAGCTCCTTCACAAGCTGCAAGGCTCCGGGATACTTCATAGGCAAAATCGACATGGCCCGGTGTATCGATCAGATGAAAGATATATTCCTCTCCGTCTTCCGCTTTATAAAGCAGCTGCACGGCATTCAGCTTAATCGTTATGCCTCTTTCCCTCTCCAGATCCATAGCATCCAGCATCTGATCCTGCATTTCTCTTGAGGTAAGCGCACTCGTTTTTTCCAAAATACGGTCTGCCAAGGTGGATTTACCGTGGTCAATGTGGGCGATGATAGAAAAGTTTCTGATTCTGTCCCGCCTGTTAATTCGGTCTTCTGGTTTCATAATCATATCACTCCTACTTCCTGCTTCCGTGCAATAACACTGCTTTCTATTATAACAAGAATAAAAGCTCTTGTTCAATTATTGTTTATGCAGGCTCCTGAGTAAAATTATATTGCTTTTTAAATTTGCTTTTGATAAAATCTCTATTGTTGCAATTATTGAGAAACGGTAACGTTGCATCAGAGGAGGTGAAGCAGTTGGCAAACATTAAATCCGCTAAAAAGCGTGTCGTCGTTAACGAACTGGCCCGCGCACGTAATAATGCGTTCAAATCCGACCTTCGTTCTACAATGAAAGGCTTTTATGCAAAAGCTGAAGAACAGGAAGTAGAAAAAGCACAGGAACTTTTCGTCAGCGCCACTAAAAAGCTGGATAAGGCCGTAGGTAAAGGCCTCCTTCAGCGTAATGCCGCAGACCGACGCAAGTCGCGCCTGCAGAAGCGCCTGAACGAAATTACTGCATAATTTCTTTTAAGCAGAAAAAGCTGTACAGAGGTGATAATTCACCTCCTGTACAGCTTTTTTATTTTTCCCGTGTTTCTTGAGATTTGTTTATAGAGCTCTGCAGCCTCTGCGTTCTCCTACGTTCGTTTCTGCACTGACCGGCTTCTTGCCAGGAGGAACATTTCTACTCCCAGCTCTTCGCTCACCTTCCCGGTTTTAATCCGATAGTCCAACTCTGCAAGGTCATCGAGCAGCTGAAGAAGCATTTCTGCCTGAAAGCTGCGTGACTGTTTTGCAGCAAGTTTCACAGCAAAAGGATGCAGTTTCAGACGCGAAGCGATCATTTTTTCTCCATAGCCCTGCTGCGCAAGCTGCTTAACCTGATAAAGTATACGGAACTGCCGAACCATAAGCGCCAGAATTTTTAAGGGAGCTTCTTTCTGTTTTATTAAATCTCTGTATATACGCATTGATGAAGATACGTCAGCTTTTACTACGTAATCCACCAGTGCAAATATATCCTGCTCGAGAGACCGGGTAACAAGCTCATTTACCGCTTCTTCCTGAACGATTCCACTCGTTCCGGCATGAACTGCCAGCTTATTCATTTCAGAAGTAAGCATCAGCAGATTGTCCCCGGCGAGTGTCAGCAGTCTTTCCTTGGCTCGATCATCAATCGAAACTTTCAATTCGAAAGCTTTCTCATCCAGCCACTTTCGCAGCTCCCCACTCTGAAGAGGCTTGGCTTCAAGGATACGGCCGGCTTTACGAAGCTGTTTTACGAGCTTTTTCCTCTCATCCAGCTTTTCGTAGGGAGCTGAAACGATCATAATTGTTTCTTCTGGAATATTTTCCGTATAGGCTGCGAGTTTAGTTGTGTCGTGTTCTACTTTTTCCCTGTTTTTTTGAGCAGTGAGAAAATAAGCATCCTTTATGATAACTACTTTTCTCCCTCCCATGAAAGGAAACGTGTAGGCCTCTTCCACTGCGAGGTCCACAGGCTGCTCCGTCATGTCGAAGCGGAGCAGGTTCATTTCCTGCTCTTCAGGGGAGAGGGCGCTGTTCGTCAGTCTTTGAATTAAATCCTCCATCAGGTAGGTTTCCGTCCCGTACATCAAGTACAACGGACCCATATTTCCTTTTTTCACTTCTTTCAGCCGTTCTAAATAGGACATATATTTCCCTCCACGTTTTGCTTTCTATATATTATCACACTTGTTTTTACTCCATCACACAAAAAAATTTCCGCCGCTTTACATTTTTATATTCCTCTATGGATTTTTCTTTAATTTTCGCTTATACTTTTTATGACAGGAGGGATACGTATGAACGAGTTCGAAAAAGACGTGCAGTCGAACCGCAACGATGCGATTGATAGTGGGATCGGCTTTGTCGTTTCCTTTGTTTTCTTTATGATTATTTTCTCTATCGGTCATATTGTAGACCTGTTTTTTTAAGAACTTACACAGAAAGGCTGCCCCGAATCGATTATTATCGGCTTCGGGGCAGCCTTTTTTCTCCGGTACACCTGAAGAAAAAAGTTCACCCATCTTCAGGATTATGAAAAAAAGGCAGAGTCTCCAATACTCCCTCTTTTACTTTCATTGTTACAGTCCCTTGCAGATTCGTTTGATACACTGTAATCCCCTTTGATTCCATCCGTTCCACCACTTCTTCGTGAGGATGGCCGAAGCGGTTATCCCCTCCCGCTGAAATTACTGCGGTATGCGGATCTGAAGCGTTCAGAAAAGTTTCAGATGACGAAGTAATGCTTCCGTGATGTGCTGCTTTCAGCACGTCAGTTTTTAAAAGCTCCGGATTCTTTTCCAGTTCCTTTTCCGCTGGCTCCTCAATATCTCCTGTAAATAAAATGGAAACACCTTCTATTTCCGCCTTTAAGACGATAGACCGGTCATTTTCACTCCAACTTTGACTATTTGTAGGATGGAGAATGTGAAACCGGCTCTCCCCCGTTTCCCACCGGTCTCCTCTACTTACAAAATAAACAGGTACGTTTTGTTCCGCCAGACAGGCGAAAGCTTCCGTTACAATTTCCGGAACCGTTTCGGATACCGGATAAATAACCTGACCAATAGAAATTCTACTGCTCAAATAACATATTTCTCCCATATGATCAGCATGGCCGTGGGAAATAATCAAAGCATCAATCTTATCGATGCCCCGTCCTTTTAAAAACGGCAGCACCACCTGCTTCCCCGGTCCGTTGCGGGATAGCTCCATTCCATCTTCTGTATATTTTACGAGTCCGCCTGTATCGATCATATATACTGCTTCTCTTCCCGGCAGTTCAATTACCGAAGCATCCCCCTGCCCAACATCGAGAAAGTGTATATAGGCGTTTTTATCCAAAACAGGGAGCACGGTAAGAACGAGAAGTACGGCAGAAGACAGCAGCGCAGCCGCAGCCCATTTTTTCCTTTTCTCCCATATGACGAATCCGATCAATATAAAAACGTACCACAGGATGATAAATACAGGCAGAGGTTTTCCTGTTGTAACCAGATGCCAGGGGATAAATTCCATCACATCCAGCCACTGATGTAGAATATACATGCCCGTTTCCACCCGGGAAAATACCCACTCTGTCGCCCATGGAAAGCCAGGCTCCATAAAAACGCCGGCAAACGAAAGCGGCAGAACAATAAATGAAATAACTGGAATAAACAGAGCATTCGCTGCAAATGTCATCAAAGATATGGAATAAAAATAATATATGATGAGAGGCAGTGATATAATCTGAGCGGCAAATGTTACTTTCATCATTAACGAAAAACCGTTTCCCTTTAAAATTCCTGCGGATAAAATCAAACCTGCCGAAGTAACAAAAGAAAGCTGAAAACCTATATGGTAAATAATCGAAGGCTGCATTAACACATATAAAATACCTGTTACACTGTATATTTCAAGAAGTGGTATCTTTTTGTTACTAAATAGAAAAAGCAGACCGAGCATAGTCATTGCGCCTGCTCTTATTACAGAAGGCGCTGCTCCGGCATAAACGATGTACAAAGGCATAAGTAAAAAAAGAATGACAGCTGCCGTCTCCCTCGTCATTCCGATTCTCACGAGCAGAAACCAGACTCCTGCTGTGATCAGCCCTACGTGCAGGCCGGAAACTGCAAGAAGATGAATGACTCCCAGCATCTGGTATTGATCAATTCTTTCCTCTTCAATAAAACTCCGCTCACCAAAAACAAGTGCAGCTGCAATTGCACCTCCCTGCCCCATCCCTCCTATACGATGAAGCTGCTCAAAACGTCTGTCGAAAAATTCTGCTTTTAAGCTCCTATCTTCTGAACACTCTACTTTGTCGGCAAATATCTGCCAGTATATGTTCTGCCTCAGCAGATAATTTTTATAATCAAACTGGAAAGGACTTCGTGCTTCCTGCGGTTTAATGAGTGTTCCGTACACGAGACACTTATCCCCCGCACCTGGGTGTTCAGAAGCATAGACAGTAATTTGGTCCTTTCCTTCTGTCCGGAGTATAAAACGGTATCCTTCCCCGGCCACTTCTGCACTGTCCGCTGTTCCTTCTACGTATTCTTCCTCTCCTGTCAGATGACTTGAAAACTCCTCAAAAGCAGGGGCAAACAAAACTCCCAGCAAAAACGCGGCAGCCACTGCCGGCTTCCGGGACACACGTATAAAAACGATCAGAGCAGCAGCTGCCGCTCCCACTCTCCATTCTATTCCTGTCCCGGAGGCAGCAGCCATTCCGCAGAGCAGAGAAATAAACATATAAAAAAACGGATACACGGCGCTGCTCCTCCCCTGTTTAAAAAGCACTGCGCCGTATATCCGTTCCGCGAAAAAGTCTTTTGAATTCTACTTATTTACATCGGTTGTGTAAAAAGCGAATTCGCTTTGTTTCTCATGTCCTGCAGCTCTGCGTCCGAAAGCCCTTTTTCTTCGAGTTTTCCGAGCAGTTCTGCTGTAAAGGCGAGTTTTTCTTTATTTTTAGTATCGAGTATCATTTCTTCCAGTTCCACCTGAGCCACTTCAACGCCTGCTTCTTCAAATAAGTTTTCAGCGAACGGATGATTTTTATAATCCGCTGCATAGTACATTTTCTTAATTCCCGCTTGAATAATCGCTTTACAGCAGTTAAGGCAGGGAAAATGCGTAACGTAGATTTCTGCTCCTTCCGACGCTACACCGAACTTTGCACACTGGATTATCGCATTAATCTCAGCATGAATCGTCCGCACACAATGGTTATCAACAATGTAGCATCCGTCTTCAGAACAGTGGCTCCCCCCGGAGATTGAACCGTTGTACCCACCGGCAATAATGCGTTTTTCTCTTACTATAGTCGCCCCGACCATCAGCCTTGTGCACGTGCTTCTTAAGGCAAGCAGATGACTCTGGGCCATAAAATACTGATTCCAGGAAATACGTTCCATATCTTTCTCCCCCTTATGATGTCTTTCATCAGTTTAGGGAAAAATATATCCTTTCGTCAACTTATTGTTTCTGCAGGCTTTTGACAGCGAAGAAAAAGACGTAAACGGTTTAGTAAGTTGAAAGATGTTCTCTCAGCGTCTCCATAGTTTTCTCGCCGATCCCCGGTACATTGATTAAATCATCCACCTGTTGAAATGGACCGGCTTCCTCTCTATAGCTGACGATCGCTTCTGCTTTAGCCGGACCTATTCCCGGAAGCGTCTCCCATTCCGCCTGTTCCGCCGTATTCATGTTCAGTCCAGCCTTGTCGGTCTGCGCCGGATCTCCACTTTCCACGTCTACTTCGGAAGTGCTGACCGCCGGAACGTTTATGACCATCTCATCAAAAGCACGCTGAGCAAGGTTAACTCCAGTTATATCCGCCTCTTCCGTAAGCCCCCCCGCCTCCTTTATTACTTGTTCAACCCGCTGGCCGTCCTGCATTTTATATACGCCGGGATATATCACCTCTCCTTTTATATCCACTTTTATATCCCCCTGCTCCGTTAAGACCGTTTCGTTTTGCTGCGGGCCTTCTGCTGCTGTTTCGGCGAGGGGGCTTTCTGCATCGGAAGGATTCAGTGTGTAAATTATTATCAGCAGCAGTAGTGCAGCGCCACCCGCAATTTTTATCAGCAGACTCCGGTCGACTCTGATCAGCCAGGATTTCAAATTCTCCATTTTTCCACCTCTTTTACGTTTTTATTTCTACTGAATCAATGAGTGTAACGGCGCTTCCCGGAAAAATTACTCCGGCGCATAAAAAAACCACCCGGCCGGTCGTCGGCGGGTGGATGCGAAGTTATCAGGTTCTGTTAAGGTGTACCGCCTAAAGCGGTAATTATTGAGGTTGTCTCTATATTATAAGAAATAAATGGAAAAAAATCCACTATTTTTTCACAGCTTTAAAAAAGTACCTGTCATCCTCGGGGCCGGGATTCTTTTTTCCGAAATCTCCGGAAAGTTCAATTTTAAAAAATCCGGCCGATTCCAGCCACTCTTTGTAGAGGGAAGGCTCAAAGGTCCGCTGATACAGTTCTTCATCATATCTTTCATAATTCCCATTTTCTTTTTTTAGAAAAAAAGTGAGGATGTGATGTACGCTCATTGGTTCTTCGCCGGGTTCACAATACCACATATATGTGAGGTGATCCCGGTCTTCCCCGTAAAGCTGCTCAAAAAACTCATTTTCCATTTTGTGAACAGAATGTACATCAAACAGAAAAACTCCTCCCGGCTTTAAACTGGCTGCTGCGCGCCGGAAGGTTTGTTGAACTTCCTCCTTGGAGGGAAGATAGTTTAACCCGTCACAAAACAGTGTGACTGCATCCATATTTTCGAAGCCATCCAATTCTGTCATGTTCTGCTCATAAAAAGAAATTCCGCTTCCTTCTGCCCGGGCTTTCTGTTCGGCTTCCGCAAGCATTTCTCCTGAAATATCGACGCCGTGAGCTTTAAAACCTTCTTTCTCAAGCAGAAGCGTAAAAGACCCGGTACCGCAGGCCGTATCCACTATCTCCGCTCCGGCCGGTACGTTCTTTTTCGTATATTCGAGCCATTCCCTGTAAGGGACTTCCTCCATCAGCTCATCATAAAGTGAAGCAAAGTGGCGCATAACTGAAACTCCTTCCAGGATTACCTTAAAACTTCCTCTGAACTGCTCACTGGAGCATCTCCCCAGAGTTTTTCAAGCTGATAATAGTCGCGATCATCTTTATGGAAAACGTGGACGATAACGTCCCCGAGATCGATGAGCACCCACCTTGCTTCTTTCAGGCCTTCCATGCGGTTGATTTCGACTCCGGCTTCCGCTGCTTTATGCTTAATTTCATTGGCAATGGCCTCCACCTGTGTTTCAGAGTTACCGTGACAAATTACAAAATAATCGGCAATCGAAGAAAGCTGATCCATTTCCAGTGTAATTATATCCCGTGCATTCTTTTCATCGGCAGCACGCACCGTTAAACCCAGCAGATCTTTATTTTTCATTAATTCATGCATCCTTTCTTTTTTGTATAAAATCATTATACGCTTCAAATGTATCCGGATACACCGCCGTACGCTTTGAAACCAAAAACTCTATCGTCTGTGCCAGAGCGGTCAAACACCCTTCATCCAGACTGGATACCGCTGCTTCACGGGCCTTTTCGGCCCCTGAAAACGTTCTTCCGGGCTCAATATAATCTGCAAGAAATAGAATTTTCTCTTCCAGTGTCATGTTCTTTCGTCCCGTTGTATGCACAGCTATCATCTGTAGAACATCTTCATCTGTAACACCAAGTTCCTCTTTTACGAATGTCGCCCCGACAAAAGCATGCAGCAGTTCATCTCCGTAATCGTTAAGCCGGGACGGAAGCTCTGGATGCTCCTCCACCTTTTTCCTCATTTCTTCTGCCGGCCTGTATTTAGCATAATCGTGAAGAATTGCTGCCTGACGCACTTTTTCGGTGTCCCCCCCATATTTACGACAGAGTTCTTCCGCTGTCTGTACTACACGCCGGGTATGCTCATACCGCGCAGGTTTCAGGGCGTTTCTGGCTGCTTCATAAGCTTCTGCTTCATTCATACAGGTCATGCTCCTTTATATAGGCATCGACGTCTTCTGTTACAAGAAATTTGTTCCACATCCCCGTCGCTGCTCTATGTCTCAGAGCTGTCGAGGAAATGTTCAGTTCCACCTGGTTCAGGAACAGAATCTCTTTAAAATCTTTTTCCTCCACCTGCGCCCGTGCAGTTCCCGGTCTTTTCATAACTATGAAAGATACAAGCTGCTGCAGTTTCTCATAATTATTCCATAGATGGAAGTTCTCATAGCTGTCCCCGCCCATGATAAAGTAAAATTTATCTTCAGGATATAATACAAGAAGAGACTGAAGTGTTTTTGTTGTATAGGAAGGACCTTCCCGTTCCATCTCCTTCAAGCATAGCTGAAAACTTGAAGATAATCGAACCATGTGCTTAACCATGTCGATCCTTTGTTTTTCCGTTGTATCCGTCCGGGATTTGTGAGGAGGAATTTTGTTCGGCATCCACCATACTTCATCCAGTCCGCCTTCCAGCCGGGCCTCTTCCGCCATAATAAGATGTCCAGTATGGGGAGGGTCGAATGTACCTCCCAATAGACCGATTTTTTTCATCACCTATAAACTCCCTCAGCCTGGAAGTACTATTTCTTTGTTTTCTTTTGATTCCTTATAAAGAATAATAGTACTGCCGATGATCTGTACAATCTCTGCACCGGCTCCTGAAGCAATTTCTTCTGCTGTAGCATTTTTATCGCCAAAGTTATTCTGCAGAATACTTATTTTAATCAATTCCCGTGCTTCCAGAGCATCTTCCGCCTGTTTAATCAGGTTTGCATTTACTCCGCCTTTTCCTACCTGAAGAATCGGTTTAATATTATGTGCCTGCTTTCTCAAGAAACGTTTTTGTTTTCCACTGAGCATATTTACACCTCTCTTAATTTTTCCACAACTGTTCTTTCCATTACCTTTACAGGTGCCTGAATACCTGTCCAGATCTCAAATGCCATCGCTCCCTGGTGCACAAACATCCCTGCACCGTTCATCGTTTCAGCTCCCTTTTTATCAGCTTCCCGAAGAAATCGTGTCTTCCACGGTGTATAGATCAGGTCACTGACGAGGGTTCTGCCTGACAGTTTTTCAAGAGAAATCGGCATCTGGCCCGTGTTGGGCGTCATTCCTACGGACGTTGAATTAATCACGATATCAAATTCCATCAGCGAAGCCTGGGCGGTTTCCAGAGGGAGGGATCTTACCCCATCGCCGCAGTCTTCGGCCAGCGCCTCGGCAGAAGAAAGTGTCCGGTTGGCAATCGTAAGCTGCCGGACACCTTTTTTAGCCAGCGTTACTGCCACTGCTCTGCCTGCACCGCCTGCGCCCAAAAGAAGTACTCTCGTTTCTGAAAGCGGCTTTTTCAGCCGGGGACGTAAAGAACGCAAATACCCTTCGCCGTCTGTATTATAACCTATCAGTTTATTTTGCTTTTTATCATGAAAAATGGTGTTGACAGCACCTATCAGTTCAGCAGTTTCATCCAGCTCGTCCAGATAGTCCATAACAGTAATCTTATGAGGAACCGTTACGTTGATTCCAGCGAGTCCGAGCCCCCGTATACCACGCACAGCATCAGCCAGCCCGTCATTTTTTACGTGAAACGGGACGTAGGCAGCACTGATACCCGTTTCCCTGTATGCTGCTGTATGCATCATTGGTGAAAGACTGTGTGCCACCGGATTACCTATTACTCCAAAAACCTGTGTCATCTTATCATTCCTCCACTAAAAAATTGAGTCCCGCATCGTTACGTGAACACCTTCCGGTACATGAGTACGAATAACGCTTCCTTCACCGCTGACTGTGACCCATCCGAGTCCGGAAAATACAATGTCCACTTTTCCAGAAGGAAGCTTCCACTCCTTCATTTGAAGCGGAGGAAAGCTTTTTATGTTTTCCACACCGGGAGGGGAAAGCATTTCTCCGGCATGCTTTTCGTACAGCTCATCTGCTTTTTCCATTTTAGTTCTATGAATATGCAGTTCATTTGACATATATACGATAAAGGACTGCTTTGGTCCCTCCTGGAAATCCATCCGGCTCAGTCCGCCGAAGAAAAGTGTCTGGGCTTCCTCCAGCTGGAAAATAATCGGCTTTACTTCTTTACGGGGACTAATAATTTTAAGGTCTTTCTTCGTTACGAGATGTGCCATTTGATGATGATTGATTATTCCCGGTGTGTCATAAAGCGTTCTTCCATCTTCCAGTGGAATATCTATCATATCCAGAGTAGTCCCTGGAATGTTGGATGTAGTGATCATTTCTTCTTCCGCTGCTCCAAACTCTTTGAGAAGCTTATTAATAAATGTGGATTTACCGACATTGGTGCAGCCTACTACGTAGGCATCGCCGCCGTTTCGCAGCTCATCTATTGCTTTTGCCGTTTCCATTACACCTTCTCCGGATTCTGCACTCATCAGCATGACGTCGACCGGTTTAAGCCCGTATTCCTTTGCCTGACGGCGCATCCAGTTAATCACTTTGTTTCTTTTGACCGATTTCGGGAGGAGATCAATTTTATTCCCGACGAGAAGCACAGGGTTTCCTCCTGTAAAGCGGTGCATTCCGTCAAGCCAGCTGCCATCAAAATCAAATAAATCAACAACTTTTACAATAAGTGCTTTTTTCACGGACAGCTGATTCAGCATATTTAAAAAATCATCGTCAGTCAGAGAAACATCCTGAACTTCATTATAATGCTTCAGCCGGAAACACCTCTGGCATATTACGATATCTCTTTTCAGAGCCGAAGGAGGGGCGTATCCCGTTTCCCCTTCATTTTCTGTCTGAATTTCCACTCCGCATCCGGAACAGATTATTTTTTCTCCCATTCAATTAACCCCTTTCGTTTCATTGCCCTGAACACCCGGCGTTCGATCGCCCGGTTAAACTTCGTAGCCAGACCGTCCGTTTCAGCAACTGGAACAACTAAAATTGTTTGAAACCCCGCTCTGTTGCCTCCCAGAATATCTGTCAAAAGCTGGTCTCCAAGAACTACAACTTCGCGGCGCTGCAGTCCCATCAGTCTGCATGCAGATTTAAATGCTCTGCTGAAAGGCTTTTTGGCACTATGGATAAATGTCAGGCCATGCGGCGCAGCAAATGTGTGCACTCTTTTCTCGTTATTATTAGATACGATCACAACTTCAAACCCAGCTTCCTGCAGTCTTTCAAACCAGTACAGCAGTTCTTCTGTAGCTTCCTTTCTATCCCATTCGACCAGTGTATTATCAAGGTCTGTAATAATTCCTTTAATGCCCCGCTCTTTCAATTCCTCGATTTGTATATTATATACAGATTGAACATACTGATCGGGTATAAAATTTTTCAGCATAAGCTTCCTCCATTTCTGCTCATCACAATATCATACATTTATTTTAACAATCATTTCAATCGAAACAACAAAATCTGTTAAAAATATTGTACGTTTTCTGCTTCCTTTCTGAACTCCATAAATTTTTATGAAAAAATTTTTCTGCGTTTCTACATATATATTAGTTTTATAATTATTCGCCTTACTTACAGCGCCGGGGATGCAAGGCTTTACGATTTATATTATAATTTACGTTGTGTCTGACTAAAGGATAATACCTTGTCAATTTTGTGGAAGGAAGCGCATGCTTCCTTTCTTGTTTTCCCTGGGGGTAAACGGGGAAAACAAGCAGAGCGCTGAATGCACTGGCTAACAAGATAAATTATTAAGGAGGTTATAACCGTTGTCGACTTTACATTTTGTTGCTTTAGCTCCATTTATTATGGCGGTTCTGATCCCGGTATTTTACTTCAAATTCCGTAAAATACATACCGGGTGGTTTGTTCTGCCGCTGCCGCTGGTGCTGTTCATTTATCTTCTGACATACATACCAGCCGGCGGAGATCCAATGAACCCGGTGCTGAATTCAGTGCCGTGGGTACCTTCTCTCGGTATTGACTTTACTGTCTACCTGGATGGCCTGAGTTTATTATTCTCCCTTCTGATCACAGGAATTGGTACTCTCGTAGTTCTTTATTCTATCTATTATATTGCGAATAAAAATGGAGAACCCCTCCATAATTTCTACGTATACCTTCTTATGTTTATGGGGGCTATGCTCGGTGTTGTGCTATCGGACAATCTGATAGTTCTTTATGTGTTCTGGGAATTAACGAGCCTGGCATCTTCTCTCCTGATTGCTTACTGGTTCCATAAGGAAAAATCCCGGTACGGCGCACTTAAATCCATGCTGATTACAGTTACCGGCGGATTTTCGATGCTGGCCGGTTTCTCTTTTCTTTATGTACTTACAGGCTCTTTCAGCATACAGGAAATTATTGCTGCCGCCGGAACAATTTCTGGAGAACCGCTGTTCATTACAGCAATGCTTCTGATCCTTGTCGGTGCTTTTACAAAATCAGCCCAGTTTCCTTTTCACATCTGGCTTCCTGATGCGATGGAAGCACCGACTCCCGTCAGTGCCTACCTGCATTCAGCAACAATGGTAAAAGCCGGTCTTTATCTTGTCGCAAGAATGACACCGGTTTTCGGAATGCTGACAGAGTGGTTCTGGATTCTTGTCATTTTCGGACTGACAACCCTTTTATGGGGATCCATATCAGCCGTCAGGCAAACGGACTTAAAGGGACTTCTTGCTTTTTCCACCATAAGTCAGCTTGGGCTGATTATGTCTCTTCTCGGTATGAGCTCAGCTGCTATGCATTACGGAGCAGCCGGCTCAGAGGCGCTTTACACGACAGCAGCACTCGCCGCTGTTTTTCACTTGATTAACCATGCCACCTTTAAAGGAAGCCTGTTTATGGTTGTCGGTATTATCGACCACGAAACAGGAACGAGGGACATACGAAAACTCGGAGGCCTTATGACGATTATGCCGGTAACGTTTACCGTCTCGCTTATCGGGCTTGCCTCCATGGCCGGTCTCCCTCCGTTTAACGGCTTTTTGAGTAAGGAAATGTTCTTTACTGCTTCTCTGAATGTGGCAAGTATGGATATTCTTAACCTGGAAACCCTCGGATTTTTCATTCCGGTTGCCGCCTGGACGGCCAGCGTTTTCACTTTTGTTTACTGTATGATCATGTTTGTCCGTACGTTTACCGGACGGTTCCAACCGGACAATTATGAAAAGCACGTGCATGAAGCTCCTGCCGGCCTGCTCGTTTCACCGATCATTTTAGGAGGTCTTGTCATTGTGTTCGGTATGTTCCCGAACCTGCTGGCTTACACAATTATTGAGCCTACTATGCAGTCTATACTTCCGGGTCTTCTGAACGGCGGGGAACAGTTTTATGTTAATATTTATCACTGGCACGGGATTAACGCAGAAATTATGATGACAATCGGTGTTGTGTTTGCCGGGGCTGCCATCACTCTCAATTTGAAAAAGTGGCAGCAGACTTTCTTTTTCAACCGGGAACGCGATCCTCTTAATGCAGTCTATGATTCCATGCTCGATAATCTCGTTACAGGTTCCCAGATTGTTACGAGAGCCCAAATGACAGGGCGTCTCAGAGACTATATGGTGTATATGTCCGTTTTCATCAGTGCTCTCGGACTTTGGACATTCTTCCGCTATGATTCATTCGCGGTGGATTTAGGAGCTCAGACTCCGGTGCCGGTTTACATGTACATCATTACGGCTGTACTGCTGATTTCTACACTGGCACTGCCGTTCGTGACACACCGTATTACGAATATTGTTCTGATTGGAGTCGTAGGATTTGTTATTGCCCTTCTTTTCGTTGTATTCCGGGCACCGGATCTCGCGCTTACTCAGCTGCTCGTAGAAACGGTCGTAGTCGTTCTTTTCCTTCTGGTATACCGTCACCTGCCGGAAATTAAAAAAGAAAGCGTCAAAGGCTGGTCAAAGGCAGTGAATGCGATAGTCGCTGCTTCCGTAGGAGTCTTCGTAATTCTCGCTGGACTATCTGTCCATGCAATGCGGACTGCTTCCGATATCACACCAATTTCAGACTTTTTCATTGAAAACTCTTATACTCTGGCAGGCGGAAAAAACATGGTTAACGTAATCCTTGTTGATTTCCGGGGCCTCGATACACTGCTTGAAGTACTCGTGCTTGGAATTGCTGCTTTAGGTGTAGTAACACTCGTTAAACACAGAATGAAGGGGGATGAAGACGTATGAGAACGAACTTTTTAATGCTTCATACAATCACGAGAATCGTTTCGTTTATCGTAATCTCCTTCTCTGTCTACCTGTTCTTTGCGGGGCACAACGCCCCGGGAGGAGGGTTTATCGGCGGCCTGATGATGGCCGGCGCCCTTATTCTGCTCTATGTATCATTTGATTTAGCCACGATTAAAAAGGTGCTGCCTTTTGATTACACATTTATTATCGGCCTCGGTCTGCTCATAGCTATTCTGACCGGCCTCAACAGCATGATTTTTGGCGATGCTTTTCTTACACAGTATTTTGATTATTATCAGATTCCTTTTATCGGTGAAGTGGAGCTCACAACGGCTCTCCCATTTGACCTGGGTATCTATCTGGTAGTAATCGCCATTACACTGCTGATTATTCTAACTATTGCAGAGGATGTTTCATAATGGAAATTTTAATGATTGTAACATCTGGCGTTATTATAGCTGTTGGTGTCTATCTGCTTATGACACGAAGCATTCTGCGCGTAGTGTTTGGTATAGTCATGCTTGCTCATGGAGCACACCTCCTTATATTGACTTTATCAGGGCTGCAGCAGGGAGCACCTCCTCTTCTGACAGAGGAAGCCGCTTCCTACGCAGATCCGCTCCCACAGGCTGTAATTCTTACAGCTATTGTTATAAGCTTCGGTATTACAGCGTTTCTGCTTGTTTTATCCTATCGAACGTATAAAGTACATCAAACTGACGACTTAGAAGAATTGAGAGGTAATGCTGATGAATAATATTGTACTGCTTCCAGTTCTTATACCGTTTATAGCTGGAACGCTGCTTATTCTTTTCCGCCATTACCCGCGGCTCCAGCGGATTTCCAGCGGAATCGTAGTTTTTCTCCTGCTGTTTAGTGCAGCTTTCCTTCTTTATTTAGTTTATCAGGAAGGCATACAGACCATCGCTCTCGGAAACTGGCCCGCACCATTCGGAATCGTGCTGGTAGCGGACCTGTTTTCCGTACTTATGGTCGTACTAAGCAGTATTGTCGGAGTAGCGTGTTTATTTTTCGCCTACCAGACTCTTTCTCCGGAAAGGGAAAAATATTTTTTCTATCCTTTTTATTTCTTTCTGTTAACAGGAGTTAACGGTTCCTTTTTAACAGGAGACCTTTTTAACCTTTTCGTATTCTTTGAAGTTATGCTTATTTCATCGTTTATTTTGATTGTTATGGGAGGAACTAAGTATCAGCTCAGAGAATCTTATAAGTATGTAGTAATTAACATGTTCGCATCTATACTGTTTCTCGTGGCCCTCGCGTTAATCTACGGATTGACAGGAACACTGAATATGGCACATATCGCTGTACAGGTAGCCGAACTGGAGCAGGCGGGAGTGCTGAATGCAGCTGCCATGCTGCTGCTCGTCGTATTCGGAATGAAAGGAGCCCTGTTTCCACTTTACTTCTGGCTTCCGAAATCCTACTACGGCCCTCCGGCAGCAATTGCCGCCCTGTTTGGCGGACTGCTGACGAAGGTTGGAATTTATGCAATAATCCGGACATTTACACTTATATTTGTTCATGACACTGGATTTACGCATACAGTTATTCTTGCACTTGCCGGCTTTACAATGTTCTTTGGAGTACTTGGAGCTGTTTCCCAGTTTGATTTCAAACGAATTCTCTCCTATCACATTATCAGCCAGGTAGGTTATATGGTAATGGGACTCGGCCTCTTTACTCCATTGGCGCTGGCCGGGGCAATCTACTATATTGCCCACCATATTATTGTTAAATCCGCCCTCTTCTTATTTGCCGGTGCCACACAGAAAATTACCGGCACGACGGATTTAAAAAAGATGAGCGGACTGCTGAAAACACATCCGGTGCTCGCATGGACATTCTTAATCACAGCAATATCCCTTGCGGGCATCCCCCCGCTAAGCGGCTTTTTCAGTAAATTCCCGCTTATACTTTCAGGTATTGAACAGGCGAGCTATGCCATCGTCGTCGTTGCTCTGATCGTGGGACTGCTTACACTATTCTCTATGATGAAGATCTTTATTTACGTTTTCTGGGGCACGCCATCTTTAAAGAAAAGCGATTATGAGCATATTAAAATGAAGCCGCTGCTTCTCCCGATTATGCCTCTGGTAGCTCTGACCATCATTCTCGGTTTTGCAGCCGAGCCGATCTTTTCTTTCTCTGAAGTAGTCGCCGATCAGATTATAGACCCTTCGATTTATATCGATGCGGTATTGGAGGAATAAACTATGCAGTTTCAAATACTTGTAAACATTGTCATAGCGTTTATATGGATGTTCCTTCAGAATGAGTTCAGTGTTGTACAGTTCATGTTCGGCTACATCGTCGGTCTCGGAATGCTGTTCTTCTTAAGAAGGTTTCTCCGATACGAATTTTACTTTAGAAAAGTTGTTGCGGTTTTTAAATTGATTTTTCTTTTCATTTACAAGCTCATACTGGCTAATATTGATGTAATCAAAGTCATTATCAAACCAAAGCTTGACATTGAGCCCGGTATTATTGCAGTTCCCACTGCGCTTAAGACTGACTGGGAAAAAACACTGCTTGCTAATTTGATCTCTCTCACTCCAGGAACTTTAACGATGGATTTTTCCGAAGATGGACAGACACTTTTTATCCATGCTCTTAACGTTCCGGATAAAGAAGCGGCAGTGAGAGAAATTCATGATTCTTTTGAAAAAGCTATTTTGGAGGTGACAGAATAATTGCTGCCAATCGTAACTCAAATCTCAATAGTTTTTCTGTCCCTTTCCATGTTTTTTCTATTGATCCGTCTCGTGAAAGGTCCTTCCATGGCGGACCGGGTCGTAGCGCTTGATACGATAGGTATCAACCTGATCGGTTTTATCGGGCTGCTTATGATTATGCAGAATACTATTTTATACGCAGAAGCTCTGCTTATTATTGCTATTCTCGCCTTCATCAGCACCCTTTCCTTCGCGAAATTCCTGGAAGGAGGGATTGTCATTGATAGTGGAAATTCTGATTAGTATTTTCCTTCTTCTCGGATCCGGTCTGAGCCTGCTCGGTTCATTCGGCATTCTGAGGTTTCCTGATGTTTACGGAAGACTCCATTCTGCTACAAAAAGTGCTACTCTTGGCGTTATCGGAATTCTTACCGGAACGTTTATCTACTTTATAGCAGTCGAGGGGGTTTTCGCAGGCAAAATCCTCCTTGGAATATTGTTTGTTTTCCTTACGGCACCGCTCGCAGGCTTTATGATTTCACGGACAGCATACAGAATGAACGTGAAAATTTCAGACAGAACAGTCCAGGATGATTTAAAAAAATACCGGGAAAACCCTCCGGAAAAATAATTAAAAAAAGCTGTCCTCACGGGGACAGCTTTTTTTCAGGCTATTTGTAAAAGAAGTTCAGTATAGAATGGCTGCCGGCTTCGGGGAGCGACGGTTTCCAATTCGTTTTGCCTCCCATTATAGTGGGACGTGACTAAAGTTTACTCTGCTTAAAACGGCCGCCCAGGTGACTTTTTCAAGACAGCTATTTTATTTATGAACCTTTTTAAAAAATCCGGCAGCCTCTCCCTGCTTAAGAAAATCTCCTTCCTCTCTACTCCATTTCATTACGCCAGGCTCAGCAAGCAGGATAACACTTGATCCAAAACCGAAAGAAGCAAATTCCTCCCCTTTCGTTAACTCGTGGCGTGTATGCGTGTAGTGAACACTGTTCACGTTCAAAGCTCCTACTTTAACAATTGCAAGACTGCCGCCGGGGGTATCCACCTCCGTTATAAGGCGGTAGTTGGAAGCAAGCGGCTGAACCCCAAATTGAAAAGCCAGATCATTAACAGGTTCAGAATAATCTCCCAGAGCCCACCTCGCAGTAACTACCCCATCCGCCGGGCTGTGAATCCTGTGGTACTCTTTGGGTGAGAGATAAAACACTCCATACGTCCCCCCGGCGTATTTCTCCACCTTATTTTCCAGACGAAGAAGCGAAGCGAGGCTGTGCTCTTTTCCCTTAACTGAAAAGTGATCATCCGCAGTTAATTCTCCACATGCTGTCAGCACTCCATCGACAGGACTCACCACTGATTTTTCCAGCTGGGATACCGGGCGTGATCCCGGCTTCAGCTCTCTCATAAAGAATTCCTGAAGGGAACCGTACTGCTTAAGCTCCTCTGCAAGCTCTGCTTTGTTTATATTGAACGTATCTGCAAATGATGCAATTAAATATCTGCTTGCACCGCTCTCTGCCATCTTTTTCAGAAGAAAGGCATAGAAAGGATTGTGTGATAAATCCATCAGCAGACGATATGTTTCTTTTTTCATAACCGGCACCTCATTTATCTCCCTCACTATTTGTTTTATACTGAAGACAGTATAACCTTATAGAAAAGTATTTTGTATATCCGCGGAATTCATTATACCAGAAAAAAACGTTAGAAAATAAACTGTCTGCCTCTTTGTAAATGTCCGGTCTTTCCGGTACAGCCCTGCGGCCGGCGAAAGGAGTAAAATTATGCAGGTCATACTATCACATAACAATCTGGACTTTGACGCACTTGCCTCTATGATTGCTGCAGGCAAGCTGTTTCCTGACGCCGCCGCAGTGCTGCCCTCAAGAACGACTTCTGAAGTAGAACACTTTATAACTATTTATAAAAACGTTTTCCCTTTCCTTCGGCCAAATGAATGTTCCTGGGAAGAGGTTACTGAAGTCATTCTCGTGGATACGTCTCTTATCGACAGACAGCTGCCCGAATATCTCTACAACCTCCCCGTCCATATATATGATCATCATACGGACCAGGAGCCTCCGATGAAAAATATTCTGACCTATCAGTGCGAAGGCGTCGGAGCCACTATTACACTTTTAAGTGAAAAACTGCGGACCGAAAAATTCTCTGTTACGCCGCTCGAGGCTACTGTTTTCGCACTTGGCCTTTATTCAGATACAGATTCCTTTACCCTTCCGGGAACAACACCGCGTGATCTGCAGGCAGGCGCCTACTTTCTCACTCAGGGCGCGAACCTGAAAGTAGTCGATCAGTTCCGGGAGGTCCCACTGACCCAAAGCCAGCAGCACCTTTTTCAAAAACTGCTCGAAGAAAGCGACGTTCACACTGTTCACGGTATGGAAATTATGACTTCCTTCCTCGAGCAGGACGAATATACTGGCCACCTCGCACACATTACGAGAAAACTGCTTCAAATATCGGGTCTCGATGGTGTTATTGCTGTAGTTAGAATGGGCAGGAAAATATTCGTGACCTGCCGTGCCCAGACCGAACACATCGATTTCAGACCTATCGTAAAAAAACTTGGGGGAGGAGGACATCCCCAGGCAGCTTCCGCCACTCTGAAAGATAAACAGCTTCACGATGTGCGCGGAATCATTGAGGAAACACTTCCTGATTCTATTCTCCCTGCTCTTACAGCCCGGGACATCATGACTTCCCCCGTCCGGGTTATTGCGCCGGAAACAGCAGTGGAAACTGCCTCAAAAATGCTCTACCGTTACGGTCACAGCGGATTTCCTGTAGCTGATAACGGCAGGCTGGCCGGAATTATTTCACGAAGAGATATCGACAAAGCCCTTCATCACGGCCTCGGCCATGCTCCTGTTAAAGGATTTATGCAGCATGACCCATTCTGGATTACCGAAAATGCCCGCCTGGAATCTATACGCACGATGATGATGGATGAACAGATCGGCCGTCTTCCTGTACTAAAAGAAGGAGAAATGATTGGGATCGTTTCACGGACAGATGTTATTCAGGCAATGCATGGTTTTTCCGTGTATGACCGGCCGGCAGAATTTTCCTCACCGGTAAAAAGGCAGGTAGCCAAAACTATGGAACACAGCTTTCCTCCCGGACTTCTGGATCTTTTGAAGAAGGTTCAGAAAAAATGTGACGAGCTGGAAGTAAAAGCTTTTTTAATCGGCGGTATTGTCAGGGACATGTTTTTAAATATTCCGAACGAAGATCTTGATATTGTCGTTGAAGGTGATGCGGTGACTGCAGGAGAAAAACTCGTAGAGGAATACGGCGGAAAGCTCCGCTCCCATGATATTTTCCGGACAGCTACCTGGTCCCATCCTGGCGGCTATAAGATTGATCTTACAAGTGCAAGAACGGAATATTACGATTTTCCTGCCGCTCTTCCAAATGTAGAACCTTCTACTATTAAGGAAGATCTTTACAGAAGAGACTTCACCGTTAACACATTGGCTGTATCTATTAACCGGGCAACGTACGGCGAGCTGACGGATTATTTCAACGGGTTAAAAGATATTTACGCTAAAAGGTTAAAAGTACTTTACAATTTGAGTTTTGTGGAAGATCCTACAAGAATTCTTCGGGCACTGCGCTTTGAATCGCGTTTTGGTTTCCGGATGGAACCTCAGACGAAATTCCTCGCTGAGGAAAATATGCATCTTCTCGGGTCCGTTTCCTATGCACGTCTTTCGGACGAACTGTCCCGGCTTTTTTTAAATTCAGACCCCCGTACAGGGACAGAGCGGCTTATTGCTTTTTCAGCAGGAAGTGCTCTTTTTAAAGAAACAGCTGCCCATACGCTTACGTCTCTCCGGGTCCGGAGATTAAGCAGGTATGAAATGTTATTTAAAAAATGCGGATGCGGTTTTCCCTCCAGCATATGGATCGGCTACTGGCTCCAGTTTCTTCCGCCTAAACTGAAAGCCGTGCAGGAGCTTCCCGCATATTCTCTGAATAAACAGGATGAAAAAACTACCCTGACCTGGGTCCAGTGGCTGCAGGAAAACCGCATTCAGGAGTGGGATCATTCAGATACCGCGTCTCTCCATAAAATTTTCGTTCATGTCCCGGTCCACATTGTTCTTCCTTTTGCAGCAGCATTTGCACCAAAAAAACTTCTGCAGAAAATAACCCGTTATCTTTACCGCAGGGAAACAACTTCGGACTGGCTCACCGGGAAGGATTTAATTCAGGCAGGCTACCGTCCCGGACCGGCTTTTTCAAAAATACTTTTTGAGGCGGATATAAAAAAATTAGAATGTCCGGAAACGACAAAAACGGAGCTGCTCGATTACGTTTCAGATCTTTCTTTCAGCAAATAATAATCCGGCCGACTGCACATACGCTCATGTGTTTTTTCCAAAAAAATGGAAAGTTGTCTTTCACTATTCGAAGATAAACCGTTTTTTTATTGGATATAATCGCGTAAAAAACTTACTCGGCTGAAGACCATAAATTACATTCAGCTATTCCGCCAGAGACATCTTTTTTGCCAAATGAACGTTAGGGGGTTGGGATTATGAAATTGCATGAAACAATGCCTGAACTTGCGGGTGTTTCGGGCTGGCTCAATTCAGACGGAAAAGAAGAACCTGCAGGACAAAAACCGGTATTGATTCATTTCTGGTCTGTCAGCTCTCCTCTCTGCTTTGAAGCAATGCCTGAATTAAATGACATACGGGATGATCTTGAGTCAGATCTGCATTTTATTGCAGTACATGTTCCTCTTTTGGAGAAAGATGTTAATTTATCCGTTATTAAAGAATCCGCCAACCATCTGAATATTACCCAGCCGGTCGCTTTGGATAATCAGAGGGTGCTTGCTGACGCTTTTGAAATCCCAAAGGTCCCTGCCTATTACGTCTTTGACAGCGGAGGCAGACTGCGTCACTTTCAAAAAGGCGGCCGCGGTATAAAAATGCTGCGAAGACGCATCGAGCGTGTTCTGAAGAGCGGTGACTAGGAACGTTTCAGAAGCTGGATTCTGACGTAAAGTAGTAATACTTTTCATATTCTACTCAGTACTCCTTTCTCTCTTCCACTATATGAACGGCTCTGGGCCGGAAAAGCATTCTTAAAATTTTCAGCTGTCTGCTTGGCATGCCGGTCCCTGCTGTGTTAGATTTATAAAGAAGACTTATGAATGAGGAGATGAACAAAATGAGTGTACATATTGGAGCCAAACAAGGAGAAATCGCAGAGGCTATTCTGCTTCCAGGTGATCCCCTGCGGGCCAAATATATTGCCGACAACTTTCTTGAAGATGTAACGAAATACAATGATGTCCGGGGAATGTATGGATTCACCGGCACTTATAAAGGAGAGCGTGTGTCAGTACAGGGTACAGGTATGGGCGTCCCTTCAATCTCGATTTACGCCCATGAACTGATTAACAGCTATAACGTTAAAAAACTTATCCGTGTAGGCACGTGCGGGGCGATTCAAAAAGATGTTAAAGTGCGTGACGTTATTATTGCGATGAGTGCTACAAGCAACTCCGGCGTTAATAAACAGTACTTTAACGGTATCGACTTTGCACCTACCGCCGATTTCGGCCTTCTAAAAAAAGCTTACGATGGTGCCGTTGCCCAGGGACTTCAGGTGAATGTCGGAAATGTCTTTACGAGCGATGTATTTTATAATGAGGACGAAAACCTTATTCCGATGCTTGCCCGCCACCAGGTACTGGCAGTAGAAATGGAAACTTCCGCCCTGTACACAATTGCAGCCCGCTTCAACGTACAGGCTCTGTCTGTTCTCACTGTAAGTGACCATATTATCACTGGCGAAGAAACATCTTCGCAGGAGCGTCAGGAAACATTTAATGAAATGGTCCATGTAGCTCTCGCAGCCGCGGTTGACCAGCAGGATTAAAGATATCCAAGCCCGCTACCAAAAAAAGCTGTCCACGTCGAAAATTCGACTGATGGACAGCTTTTTTGATTATGCTTCCCTTCTGCTGCTGCAACATGAACAGTGAGGCTCTTTACAACAGAGCAAAAGCCATTAATAGATGAGTTCGACGAGACTTTCTTTTTCTACAGGTCCAAAATAATAAGAAGGATCAATCCCTTCCAGTGCCTGATGAATAGCATTTTTTTCATATTTCGTTCCGGTCAGACGCTGTTCAATTTCCTTAACATCTCCGACACCGAAGAAATCCCCGAATATTTTACTTTCCGTAATTTTCCCTTTGGAAACATTCAGCCGCACATCGATCGTCCCTGCTCCTTCAAACCTTTTGGAACGCTGAAGATCAAACTTCGGAGATTTTCCGTAATTCCACTCCCAATTTTTATATCTTTCTTTTGAGAGTTCCTCAATTTCCTTCCATTCTTCCGGAGTGAATCTTTTTACCGGGATATCCCCCTCCTTGAAAATATAGCTGAGAATAATTTGTTTCAGCTCTTCCACGTCAATATTTTTTTCAATAAGTTCGTTAATATTTGCCACTCTCGAACGGACAGATTTAATTCCTTTAGAACGAATTTTTTCTTCGTTGACGTTAAGTGCATCTACAATATTCTCCATTGTCACATCAACGAGCAGCGTGCCGTGACTGAACATCTTACCTTTAGTAGAGTACTGGGCATTCCCGGAGATTTTTCGTTCTCCCACCTGAATATCATTCCGCCCGCTCAACTCAGCGTTCACACCGAGTTCCTGAAGTGCCTCGATCACAGGACGGGTAAACTTCGCATAATTGTGAAAACTGTTTCCGTCGTCCTTAGTTAAAAAACTGAAGCTTAAATTACCTAGGTCCTGGTATACTGCTCCTCCACCGGATAACCGGCGTACAACTTTCACTCCATTTTCCTCTACAAATTTTTTATTGATTTCCTGATGGGTATTTTGATTTTTTCCTATAATAATGCATGGCTCGTTGACGTAAAAAAGCAGGTACGTCTGATCCGCAGGAAGCTGCTTCAGGGCGTATTCCTCAAGAGCGAGATTAATTCCCGGATCGGTTATATTTTCATTATCAATAAAAATCATGATTCTTCCTCCTTATAAAATAGCTCTACTTATTTTATCATATTTTTTGATTATCCATGTGAGCAGACTCCCACAGCTTCTTAGCGTTGCAAAAATATATACTGCAACAAAAAAACGCAAATTTAATGTTTCCTTTCTACAAAAAAGGTCTATTAAGAATAATGCAGGGATTTAGAATTATAAGCTGTGTCTGCCGAACTGTTTAAACAAAATAACAGTGCGTCCAGCACGAAGGAAATAAGATTCCCTGTTTGAGAAATGTCCATTGCCAATGATTTTTTTTAATCTTAAAAGTTATTTTATTATTCAGGAGGCGTTTGTATGGAATATGTTACTTTAAATAATGGCCTGACTATGCCGCAGCTCGGGTTTGGCGTATGGCAGGTAAAAAACGATGAAGCCGAGAAAGCGGTAAAAAATGCAGTAAAAGCCGGTTACCGCTCGATTGACACGGCGATGATCTATAAAAATGAAGAAGGTGTCGGAAGAGCGCTTAAGGCAATTGATGTTCCGCGCGAAGAAATGTTTATAACTACAAAAGTGTGGAATGCCGATCAGGGCTACGACAATACGATTAAAGCGTTTGAAGCCAGTCTGGAGCGTCTCGGCCTGGACTATGTGGATATGTATTTAATCCACTGGCCGGTGCCCGAACACGATAACTACGTGGAAACATATCAGGCAATGGAAAAACTGTACGAACTTGGCCGGGTAAAAGCCATCGGCGTGTGTAACTTTGATCAGAACCACATTGAAAGGCTGCTGGAGGAGTGCAGCGTGCCCCCTGCTGTCAACCAGGTGGAGTGCCATCCTTTTCTGGCCCAGAATGAATTGAAGGACTTCTGCCGGAGTAACGATATTTTTATAGAAGCGTGGAGCCCTCTTATGCAGGGGGGAGAGGTTCTGAATCATCCTGTTATTCAGTCCATTGCAGACGATCACTCGAAAACGGGTGCACAGGTTATTCTCCGCTGGCACCTTCAAAACGATTCCATCGTTATTCCTAAATCAGTTACTCCCGAACGAATTAAAGAAAATATTGATGTTTTTGATTTCGAACTTTCAGACAATGAAATGGATCTGATCAATAATCTTGACCGGGGTATCCGCAAAGGTCCTAAACCTGCTGAAATGAATCGAACTTAAAAATTTACAATGGGCACTGTTGTTAAAAATGTGCTGAGAAAGGTCAGGCCTGCCGGTAAATCCGGCAGACCTGACCAATGTTTTTTGTTGGGGTATTGGTATGGCCCTGTCATGTAAATGCATATCTCAAGCGCCCGGCGGCAGCCAGAAGCTTCTTTATCAGCAGTCCAGGATCTTTTTTCTGAAGGGCTATTTTAGTCTCAGTGTGCCTGAACACCACTTTCAGCGGCATAGCGTGCCATTTTTTCGTAAAGTTTTTTTTCTTCAGGAAAGTCTTTTTTCTCCAGTACACTCGTTCCCGATGGGTTCTCCAGGTCGAGGGAGACGGTACCTTCAAATTCGTAAGTCGCATTTCCCCTCAGCTTAATAAAAAAGTTTTCGTCTTTTTTATTCACAATTGTCTGGACCATGCCTCCCGGATTATACACAGTAATAACTTCATTAAACGGCTGATGTCCGAGAAGGCACGATACAAGCGTGGACGCTGACATTGCTGTTCCGCAGGCGTTCGTCAATCCCACGCCCCGTTCATAAGTCCGTACAAAGATTTTTTGGGCTGAGAGGCTTTTTATGAAGCTGACGTTTGTACCGTTCGGAAAAAGCTGCTTGCACTCGTTCGCCCGTTCCCCCGAAATCTGAACTGCGCTGTCGTCCACATAATTCACTACTGCTGCCAAGTGTGGATTAGGAACACTCAAAGCAGTGAAGGATATCTCTTCCTGAATTTCAGGAATAGGAGTGTTTATCCACTCATTTTTCTTCGTGCTCATTGGAAGAGAAGCGGGATCGAATGAAACGGGTTCAATTGCCACTTCAAAAGTACGGATGCCTTCATAAATTTCCGGAACTTCCGCTACCGGCAGATCCGCTTTCATCGTTTCAAATACGAGTTCTTTTTTACCGGTACGATCAATGGCATATCTGGCTGCACAGCGTAATCCATTTCCGCACATTTCTGCTTCACTTCCGTCAGAATTGAACATGCGCATCCTTGCATCAGCCGATTCACTGCTCATTACAAAGAGAATTCCATCTGACCCTATCGGTCCACCCCGGCGGCTCAGCTGAACCGCAAGCTCTTTTCTTTCTTCCTCTGAAAATGAATAATCGTTATTCCATTCATCGATGATTATAAAATCATTGCCTGAACCGTGACATTTTAAAAATTCCAGTTTCACTTTACCCTCTCCTTTTATTAAGTTTCGCTCTGTTAAAGCATTCTTGTTGGCGACTGGAGAGAAACTTCGCTTCCATCCGGACGACAGGGAAGCCGCATACTTTCTCCATGGCAGGTGTAAAGAGCAGCAGGCAGGCACCCCCAAAACAACACAGAGCCTTAAGTTTTAACGGCATGCTTCTATAGATTTCTATATGGATTTATAGGCGTTTGCAAATAGATGGCGGCCTGAGTGTTCCATAAAAAAGCCTTCATAACACACAGTGTTATGAAGGCTTTTTTGAACGGGAAAGGATTTAACCCTCCAGCTTTAGCAGCAGTCGCTGCTGCCATTATTCATGACAAGTCCGCCGCCGTCGTCTGTCTGCTGAAAAGCGAGTTCCAGGTTTCCGGACTGCTCGTGGGCAATCCGGTCGAACGCTACCTGCAGCCCGTTAATTTCTTCCACAATATCTTCTTCTGCCGGCGCATCCAGCGCCAGTCCCAGCTGAGGACCTCCTCAGCCCATACCTGCTGTGAAGATTTTAATATTGGAAGCTTCGTGTTCTTTCATAATATCAGTAATATACTGCTTTGCTTTTTCAGTAATCTGCATGATTTCACCTCTTTTACAGCTTTTCTTCAAGTATTTTATCAATTAAATACTAAGAAAACAATTACTCTGCCTCATTTCTGCTTAAACCTTCTATAAAGGTTTCAGCATTATGTCTCATCATATCTATATACGATGCAGCTTCACTTCCTTCTTCTCCTATTGCATCAGTATATACTTCCCCGGCAATTTCCACTCCGGAGTTGTCCGCCACCGTTTCCATATAACGTGGATCAACAGTTGACTCCACAAACACCGCCGGTACTTCTCTTTCCTGAATGACATCGATGATCCGGTTGATCTGTCCGCTCGTTCCCTCCTCATGAGAATTCATTTCCCATATTCCGTCAGAGTCAAAGCCGTAATCTTCCGCAAAATATTTAAACGCATTTTCACTGACAATGATCATACGCTGATCTTCATCAATTTCCGCTGTACCTTCTTCGATTTCAGCTGAAAGCTCTTCTATCTCCTGTTTATAATTTTCAGCGTTTTCCTCAAATATATCTGCTCCTTCCGGGTCTCTTTCTGAAAGATCGGCTGTAATATTATCAATATAATATTCTGCATTTTTCGGACTCAGCCAGGCATGGGGATCCGGAACATCCTCTCCTTCCAGCGGAATCGGTTCAACTCCTTCTGATATTTCAATAATTTCCGTATCTGCCGCATTATCCATTATCCGCTCCAGCCATTCTTCAAGATTGAGTCCATTCGTGTAAAATACATCAGATTCGTTTACTTTTCTGAAATCGCTCGGCACAGGTTCGTATTCATGGGGTTCTTCCCCGATCGGTACGATGTAATCCACTTCGCCCCGTTCTCCTAGAACTGCCTCGGTCATGTCTGCCAGTACAGAAAAACTGGCTGTCACATAAAGACCTTCACCGTTATTACCTTCATTTCCGCCTTTGGCTTCCTCATTATTACTTCCGCACGCCGAAAGCAGGAAGAGCGACAGGCCAAATAAAACAAATATTTTTTTCATGTGCATGTTCCTCCACTTCTCCTAACGTATCTTTACTCTGGTTATAAATGTTTCACTAAGGAAACATTTTCTCAATTATAATAATTAAAATGTTTGTTGTAAAGGAAAATAATTTGCCCTCAGGCAAATTATTTATATTTCGTTTCTCGAATTTTTCTGCTACGATATACATAATTCAATTTCAAGGAGGCATTTGATGAATAAACGGACAGTAACGATCAACGATTTGGATAAACTACATATGATACAGGAACCAGTCTTTTCCCCTGACGGTAAAAAGCTGGCATTCGTACGAAAGAAAATAACGGGGGATGACTACTGCTCCCACCTCTTTGTGCAGGATGTGTCTTCGACTGCATCCGTACAATGGACATTTGGAAACGGCACAGCAGGGAGTCCCCAGTATTCACCGGATGGAAAATGGCTTATTTTCAGTGGGACTAAAAACGCCGGGGATAAGCCCCAGCTGTTTCTTTTTGCAGTAGACGGTGGAGAAGCAGAACAGTTAACGTACCTTCCTGAAGGAGCGTATCGTCCAAAATGGAACGAAGAGTCTTCCGAAATCCTGTTCTCGACTCCACTTGTACCCGGAGAGGACCCTGCCGTTCCTGAGGAAAAATCAAAAAAGCCGGAGCCGCTAATAATTGACTCATTAAAATACAAATCAGATGCTGCGGGATTTTTTACAAACAAACGGAAGCAGCTGGCTGTTTTATCTCTTTCCACAAAAAAAATAAACGTGCTTACAGAAGAAAATTTTGATCTGGAACCTGCTGACTGGGACAAAAAAGGCAGTCAAATTCTTTACCTTGCCGATAAACATGAAGATTCCTCCGTTGGTACCGAACTTTATCTTTTTAACAGAAAAAGCGGCCAGCATAAGAAAATTATGCATGGGGCTTTTTCACAGGCTTCCTTTTCACCGGACGAGACAAAGATAGCGGTTCTCGGGCACGAACAGAAATTTAAAGGAGCAACGCAGACTGAAGTATGGGTATATGATATTGAAGCAGCACAGGCCTTCAGTCTCACAGCCCGTACCGACCTGGGCTTTACTGATACAATGATTGGTGATATTCAATCTGCTTCTGCCAGTTCCGGCCCGTATTGGAGAGAGGATGGGAAAGCAGTTTATGCTCCTGCCTCCTATCACGGCAGTACTAATTTATATGAAATTACAATGGACGGTACCGTAACGCCAATAACGAAAGGAAACCAGCACATCTTTGCTTCTGCTGTTCACTCTCCGTCTGCTACAGCAGCCGCAGCCATCAGCCGTCCGGACGATCCAGGAGAAATCTATATCTCATCTCTTAATGCCCCCGACTGGAAGCAGCTCACTTCGCTGCACGAAGATTTTCACGCGGAGATTCAGCTGTTTTCTCCGGAGGAAATCTGGTTCAAAGCAAAAGACGGTCTGAATCTTCAGGGATGGATCATTCGACCAGATCATTCGGCCGGTCAGGGGCTGCTTGAGATTCATGGTGGTCCCCACGCGATGTACGGCAACACGTTTTTTCACGAAATGCAGCTTTTAGCTGCCCGGGGTTATACAGTGTTTTACTGTAATCCACGGGGCAGCCACGGCTATGGCCAGCAGTTTGTTAATGCTGTACGAGGGGATTATGGAGGTATGGATTATGAGGACATTATGAGCTTTACAGATGAAGTCCTTGGCCGCTTTAACGAAGTGGATAAAAACAAGCTTGGAGTTACCGGAGGCAGCTATGGAGGATTCATGACTAATTGGATAACAGCCCATACAGACCGCTTTAAAGCAGCTGCTACGCTGCGATGTATATCCAACTGGATCAGTTTTTATGGTGTTAGTGATATCGGCTACTTTTTTACAGAATGGGAAGTTGGCCGGGACTTCCTGGACGATCCGGATACGCTGTGGAAGCATTCACCTCTCAACTATGTCAGCCGGATAAAAACGCCTTTACTGATAATGCACGGCGAACAAGATTTAAGATGCCCGATTGAACAGGCAGAACAGCTTTTTGTTTCCCTGAAGAAGCTTGGACGCTCTACAAAATTTATACGCTTTCCGGAAGCAAATCATGATCTGTCACGCAGCGGCCCTCCTCATCTCCGCAGGAGGCGTCTGGAGGAACTTGCAGGCTGGTTTGACGAGTACCTGCGCTGAGACAGCGCAGAGGACAGGGTGGCCTCTCCATGCTACAATACAGTCAGTAACTGTTGAAAGGAGGCTGCTTTTTGTCCTGTCTTCCCGAAAATCTGTATCAATACTTTAAACAGCGAAAAGCCGGCGTACTTGATTCTGAACAGTACAGACGATACGCCATCTTTGTACCTCTTGCGATGCAGGATGGAGAACTAAGCGTCATTTTTGAAGTACGTTCCGAATTTGTACCACAGCCGGGAGAAATTTGTTTTCCCGGCGGCAAGATCGATGATGGCGACAGCGGTGCGTCCGCCGCCGCAGAAAGAGAACTCTGTGAAGAACTGGGTTTGTCTCCGGAAGATGTGGAAATCACTGGAGATTTGGATTACATGGTCACTCCCTCCAAATCCATGATTTTTCCTTTCCTTGGAGAAATTAAGAGCAGCGCTGAACTGAAACCGAATCCTGGAGAAGTAAAAGAGATTTTTTCAGTGCCTTTAAAAGACCTGCTCGAAATGAAACCTAACGAGCATCGTATTCAGCTCGCAGTCAAGCCGGAGGATGGGTTTCCCTATCACCTGATTCCGAACGGCGAAGATTACCCGTGGAGTGCGGGGGTTATATACGAACATTTTTACCAGTATAAGAACTATATTATCTGGGGGCTTACCGCACGCATTCTTACACATGTTCTGGAAGAAATGAAAAAAGCCCGGACTACAGTTTAATGTGGCCGGGCTTTCTATATGTCGTGTCAGCCTCTGCGGCGTATTTCCTCCAGCATAAGCAGTACCATTTTAGCTGAGTTTACAGAAGCTGTTTCTAAAAACTCATCGTAGGAAATTTTGGCGTCCTGTCCCGCAATGTCTGACAAAGAGCGGATAATAACGAATGGGCACTGAAACTGATAGCAGACCTGGGCGATCGCCCCTGCTTCCATTTCCGAGGCATAGGCATCTTCAAATCGGCTGCGCATTAGAATTTCCTGTTCAACACTGCTGATAAAAGAGTCTCCGGAAATAATCAATCCTTCCGCAGAATTAATACCAACTTCTCCAGCACATTCCTTCGCCACTCCGACTAAAAATTCATCCGGCTCGTAAAAAGCCGGCATACGGGGAACCTGTCCGTATTCATACCCAAACACAGTAGCATCCACATCATTGTAGCGCACTTCGCTGGATACGACGATATCCCCGACGTTCAGGCTTTTATAAAACCCTCCCGCTGAACCGGTATTTATAATATAATCCGGATAAAAGAGCTGGTTGAGAAGTGTCGTACTCACAGCAGCATTTACCTTTCCAATTCCGGATTTACCGACTATTACGTCTAATCCATGAAGCGTTCCTTCGTAAAATTCACATCCAGCGATCACAGTTTCAGAAACATTTTTCAATTCTGACTTCAGCATCTCTACTTCTTCCTCCATAGCACCGATTATTCCAATACGCATGTAAACACCCTTCCTGCCGGTTTATTTCATTTTTTTATCTTAACCTACAAATAAAACATAGACAAGCAGTATCTGGAATGCAGAAAGAAACTTCCCTGAATTTTCCCCCGGATAAAATATCGTCGGCAACGAAATTTCTTTTATTTATTCTTTCACTAAAGATTACAATAAGAACGGTATGATATTTGAAAAAGTTTATACTGCGTAGTTATTTAAATTGCAGAGCTGTTCCGATAAAATTAAATTTGGAACAGGAGGTATATTATGATTTTAAGACCTGATGCGATCCATGATAAAGTGGAATTTTTTGAAGCGGAAAATCTCCAGAGACTGGAAGAGAAAATTCAGCAGAAAATTGATATTAATGCTGATCTGCTCCTGGAAGTTTATCACGTAGCTTATCAAATAGTACCGGACGATAAAACAGGCAGAAACTACGCAACAGCTTCTGTTCATTTTAAACAGCGCAGCAGCCGGTAACCGTAAGCTTACACGTGAATAACAAATCCACAAACAGCTGGAAACCCTGCCGGATAAGATCCGGCAGGGTTTCCAGTTTGTTTATTAAATCTTATTTCTCGAATAATTATTCTGCCGTACAGGCCATCCTGCCCGGAAAAGCATCCCACGGAGGCGAAAGCAGAGAACCAACGATCTATACATAAAAAGTTCTTTTTCAAATTCGTGAAGCTTTACTCCACTTAAGAGGACACCCTCTTTTGATTTTTTAATAAGGATTGGAATTGAGTCGTTCTACACTTACAGGCTGCCAGCCTTCGTTTTCAACCCACTCCAAGTGAACACGGTAAGGCCGGTCACGATCTCCGTCTGAAGCACTGACAGTGCCTACAGCTGAATACTGATCGCCGCCGTTTTCAAGCCGGTGGACATTCAGTTCATCTTCATTCGAAGGAAGTCCAGTGGCATAGCTGATTGCTTCGATCATTTCATTCCAATTCTGCCCTCCGCGGTCAAAGTTCAGAGAAAAATTTTCCTGCGATGTTCCTATTGGCTCCCATTCCCCGTCTTCAGGGGCTTCATTGTTTTCATTGTTTTCATTGTTTTCGTTACTTTCGTTGTTTTCATTGTCTTCATTGTTTTCGTTATTTTCATTGCTGCTGGTGTTTTCATTATTCCCGTTGTTTTCTTCATTCGAATTATTTTCGGAATTATCGTTGTTGTTTTCGACATTTTCTCTTCCGGCATTCAGGTTATTATTAAAGCTGTTATCACTATTATTCATGCCGGCATCTGATCCGTCGTTTACTGAAATATTTTCTGTGCTGTTATTTTCAGCGTCATCAGTTGCTGCTTCATCCGAGCCCCCTCCTATAATCAGCCCAATGCTTACGACTACTATGAGAAGTGCTACCATGCCTATGGATAAGTTTAAAACTGTATTCAGCTTCCGGTTTTTTTTCTGTCCGGAGCGCTGTGGAATATTATTACTCACTTTATTAAATCCTCCCTTGCCTGCATTCATATTCTTTCGTTATTATAAGCTATTTCGGCTTAAAATTCGACATAATGAAAGACTTTCAACTTTTTTTTGCAATTGCTTCTTTGAAATTCACCTTTATTCCCGCTTGCAGCAGATGCAAAATCCGCCTCTTCCCTTTCTTCTGGAAGCCGAGTTTCAACAGGCCTTTTAACATAACTAAAAAAAGAGGAGCTGCACAGCAGCCCCCTCTCAATTTCTCATTAAAATATTTCAAGTATTTCCACTTTCATGTCCCCTCCGGGAGTTGCTACAAGTACTTCTTCTCCCGGTCCTTTGCCGAGAAGACTTTTAGCCATTGGAGAGTCGTTGGAAATTTTCCCTTCAATCGGATCGGCTTCTGCACGTCCCACAATTGTATATTCTTCTTCATCCCCATCAGGAAGTTCTTTGAATTTGACAGTTTTACCTACCTGAACTGTAGAAGCATCCGTGTCTTCTTCAATAATTTCCGCGTTCCGGATCATTGTTTCCAGCTGCTGAATGCGTCCTTCCACAAATGCCTGTTCTTCTTTGGCAGAGTCATACTCCGAGTTTTCGGAAAGATCCCCGAAGCTCCGGGCCACTTTGATTCTCTCTACTACTTCTTTACGACGTTCTGTTTTTAATAGTTCAACCTCTTTTTCGAGCTTTTCTTTTCCTTCTTCAGTCATAAAATGTTTTTCATCTGTCATATGGTTCCTCTCCTTCATTCCGATAAAATATGCAGGCAGCGTTTACAAAATCAAACAATCCACCGTATATAAAGGGTAAGCGCCCAACAGCTGTCCTAAAAAAGGCAGCTTGTCAGGGCGCTTCATAACTGGCTATTTGATTAATATTCCTGCTGTACAAATGCTATTATAAAGAAGTTTGGTATAAATGCCAAATTTTTTATAACATTGCTTTAGATTCCAGTATAGTTTTTATCTTTGTAACCATCAAATCGATTGCCACGTGATTGTGTCCGCCTTCCGGAACGATGATATCTGCATATCTTTTCGTCGGTTCTATAAACTGCAGATGCATTGGTCTAACTACCGATGTATACTGATCTATTACTGAGTCAATCGTCCGGCCCCGCTCATTTATGTCCCGCAGCAGTCTGCGGATGATACGCATATCCGAGTCAGTATCGACGAATAATTTAATATCCATCATATCACGCAGCCGGTCGTCTTCCAAAATCATAATGCCTTCCAGAATAATTACGTCTCGCGGTTCTACAGGAATTATTTCTTCTGCCCTTGTATGGTTAGGATAATCATATACCGGTTTTTCTACACTTTTTCCTTCACTAAGCTCCTGAAGATGTCTGATCAGAAGGTCGTTATCAAACGCCAGAGGATGATCGTAATTTGTTTTCAACCGTTCTTCCATAGGAAGGTGCGCCTGATCTTTGTAGTAGGCATCCTGTTCTATCATCAGAATTGACTGCTCAGGAAACTGTCTGTAAACTTCCTTCGCCACTGTTGTTTTTCCTGAGCCGGAACCTCCGGCTACACCGATAATAATAGGTTTTTTATGCATCATCCTAAATCCTTTCCTATCCTAATTCAAATATTTTCAGGCGGTAGTTATCTGCCACTGCTCACTGCGTGTTTTTGTTTCCGGGAGACGAGCAGGCCGTCTCCTGCCGGAAGCAGAAAAGTGTGAAAACGAGGATGGTTCATCAGACTTGTATTGAAATCGTGTATGCGATCCACCATTTTTTTCATTCTTCTGCTTTCCGGTTTGTTTTCTCCAGTAACAAAACCTTTGAAAAGCACGTTATCTGACACAATAAGCCCTCCTTCTTTTACGAGCGGCTCGTAAAGCTGGAAAAACTTTTCGTACTGACCTTTTGCAGCATCAATAAAAAGCACATCATAGGGGGCAGAAGCTTCCACTTCGGCAAAAACATCGAGAGCATCCCCCTCTATAAGCTGAAAACGGTTTTCCATCCCTGCTTTTTGAATATATTCTCTGGCAGTGGCTGCCCTGCTTAGATCCCGTTCCAGAGAAATAACCGCTGACCCCGGCAGGAATTCAAGCATTCGAATAGCAGAATAACCGATTGCCGTGCCGATTTCAAGAATTTTTTCTGTCTGATTGATTTCAAGAATCATCAGCATCGTATAAATTCCTTCATCGTCCATAATAGGAATGTTATACTCCTGAGCATATTCCTGCATTTCTTTAATAAGCTCATTTTCCGGCGGAAAAAAACGTGCCATATATTCATTTGTTTTTTTCGAAATCTCCACTTTTTTGCGCCCCTTTATCAGCAGTAAGCAGTTTTTAACCGGGACAGCTTACCATAAAAAAGAGTACGGTGTCAAAAGGTTCCTGCACCGTACCTCTTCGTTACTCCCGATACTCGCTGACAACAGCATTATGTTCATCGAGAGTTTCATTGAAATATACATCCCCCTCAGGAGAATGGAAAAAATAAAGGTAGTTATGTCCCTCCGGCTCTGCGGCTGCTTCAAGAGAAGCATATCCTGGATTATTAATTGGACCGGCAGGAAGACCCTCCACATGATAAGTGTTGTACGGAGATTCTATTTCTGTATGAGTAATCAGCGTACGTGAAAATTGTTCCCCGTGTGCGTACTGCACAGTCGGATCCATTTGAAGACGCATAGGAACGCGGAGCCGGTTTTCAATAACTCCGGAAATTGCCGGCCGTTCGTCATCGTTTCTTGCTTCTCCTTCGATAATGGAAGCCTTAGTTAAAAATTCATGAAAAGAGTCAACGGAAGAAGCTTCTGCCGCATTTTCCAGTTCTCTTTCCATTCTGGTGACCATTTTTTTCAATACTTCTTCCGCAGACATTTCTTCTTCGGTTAAGTCATAGCGCGCTGGAAATAAATATCCCTCCAGAGGCTCTCTGATTTCATCTGCCAGAATTTCTTCGGTAACGATTCTGTAATCTTCTATAAGAGACTCTAAAAATTCCTCATCTCTGGCAGTTTCTTGAAGCTCCTCCTCCGTAATATCTGTTTCCTCTGCTATCCGGTTATATATCTGTTCCGCCCAGAAGCCTTCCGGCACAACAAAAGAAGCGGCATAATCCTCATAAAGCGTTCCTGCCTGAAGCTCCATAATAATTTCATCGGCACTCATTGATGGAGACAATTCGTAATTACCCGCCTGGAAATCGCTTTCCCCCTGCAGACGCACGTAATAGCGGAAAATTGCTGCGTTGCTGATAAGATTATTTTCTTCCAGTCTGTCAGCAATTCCTCCGGTAGAAGATCCTATAGGAATTTCCACTTCCACTGTTTCATCACTTTCTTCATCCATCGGCTCCAGGGCACCTGCTATGTAACGATAAGCTCCAAACCCGGCTGCAGCTATAATCAGTATAACTATTACGACTAATGTAAGTACAATCTTTCGAACTGTTCCTGCTTCTCGCTTTCGTTCTTCCACTTTTCTTTTATGTTCTTCTTTTTTCAGTTTTTTTTGCTCTTTCTTTGACATACCTTCCAAAAATACCTCACCCCTTCCCCGATAATTATACAACACTTCCTTTCAAATGCCGAAGGAAATTACATGTTTTTCAACATTTCCTGCCCCCTGGGCACGAAAGCTGCGTGTCAAAAACCTTCTGCTGATTTCTATGAAAAGAAGCAGCTCTACTCAAGAATTACTTACCTTTCTCCATTCCAATTGGCTGTTGTCCTATCAAAATCCCGCTTCGCTCCATATGACATGTATAAAGAGGCACTCCTCCTCAAACGCTGACCGGACGAAAGAGAAGCTTTATTCAGTAATTGCCCATAAACTTTCCCCACCTATAAAAAAGGGGCCTCCCCTGACCAGCGTACCGGTTCATGGAGAAAGCCCCTGCTTAATTCAGTTTGTGATGCCAAACCGGACTATCCGTATCTTTTTATTCTTCGGGTTCGGTAAATGTGTTCAGAAGCTCCTCTACCATTTCCCATTCCTCTTCCGTTTCAATAGGGAACAGGGAGAGGTCTTCCCCTTCTTCTTCAAAGCGGAAAGCATGAACTTCCACCTCTTCTGATTCATCTTCATTTGTTCCTTCCGGCGCAAGCACCATATAGGACGTTCCGGTACTATCCACATCAAATGTAAAAAGTATCTCAAATAAATGTTCGTTTCCATCTTCATCTGGAACAATAATACGGTTGTCGTCACCTTCCGGACGGTTCAGTTTAATTTCAGACATCGTGCACCTCCATCATTTAGTTGCTTCTGCTGTCCAGATAGCCCTGCAGAATCATTACTGCGGCCATCTTATCGATAACTTTTTTTCTTTTTTTTCGGCTGACATCAGCCCCTACAAGCATTTTCTCTGCTGCCATTGTGGAAAGCCGTTCGTCCCACATAATAATCGGGAGACCGGTGTGCTCTTTTATATCTTCAGCGAATACCCGGCAGAATTCTCCACTTGGACCTATCGTACCGTTCATGTTTTTGGGAAGGCCGACCACTATGGAGCTTACTTCATGTTCCTTAATAATTTCGTCAAGCTTTATAAAATCTTCTTCCTGTGTGGAACGGCGGATAGTGGTAATCCCCTGGGCTGTCCAGCCCAGGGCATCACTCACTGCCACCCCGATCGTTTTCGTACCTACATCAAGACCGAGTGTTTTCATTCATTCTCCTTATCTTTTCCGGCAAGGTAAGCCCTTACCAGTTCTTCAATTATTTCATCCCGTTCTATTTTTCTAATGAGCGTTCGTGCATCATTATGACGCGGAATGTATGCCGGATCTCCGGATAGAAGATAACCGACGATCTGATTGATAGGATTGTATCCTTTTTCTTCGAGTGACCCGTGGACGCTGAAAAGTACTTCCCGGACATGCTTATCCATAGAGTCATCTTCGTTAAAATTAAATTTCATCGTTTTATCCATAGAAATTCTCTCACTCCCGCCCTCCTGGAATTGGTAAGAATAGGTCTGATACATTTATTTTAGTACGAACAGGCGAGAATGTATATGAAAAAGAGTTATTTTCTTACAAGCTCGTACACCTGCTGAAGTGCCTCCGTGACTTTTGAAGGATCTTTTCCACCGGCCTGTGCCATATCGGGCCGGCCTCCCCCTCCGCCTCCACAGATGGAAGCTGTTTCTTTTACCAGGTTACCGGCATGATAACCTTTTTCCACAAGATCTTTGGAAACACTGGAAACAATACTTACTTTACCTCCATTAACGGCAGCAAGCACCAGTATACCGGATCCAAGCTTTTCTTTTAAAGAATCAGCCAGGCTTCGAAGAGCGTTCATGTCTGATGCATTTACTTCTTTAGCAAGCACCGTTACCCCGTCAATATCCTTTGCTTCATCCAGCAGACTTCCTGCCTGAAGCTGACTGAGCTTTGCAGTAAGAGATTCATTTTCTTTATCTTTTTCTCGAAGCTGCTTCTGCAGTTGATCAACCCGGGTCGGAACTTCTTCCAGACTCGTTTTAAGCATTCCCGCAGCTTCTCTCAGCCTATCTACCTGACCGTTCATGAATTCGTATGCCTTTTTTCCGGTAACAGCTTCAATACGCCGGACACCGGCACCTATCCCTCCTTCAGAAACGAGCTTGAAAAGACCTATTTCCGCTGTGGAATTAACGTGGCATCCTCCGCAGAGCTCAAGGCTGTAGTCACTCATCTGTACCACACGGACTTGACTGCTGTATTTTTCACCGAAAAGAGCCATCGCTCCCATTTCCTTTGCTTCTTCCAAAGAAGTTTCTTTTATTTCCACAGGGACAGCTTCCCAAATTTTTTCATTTACGATGTTTTCAATCTTCTGCATTTCCTGTTCGTTCACCTGGCCGAAATGAGAGAAATCAAAACGCAGTCTTCCTTCTTCTACTAATGACCCGGCCTGATTGACATGATCACCAAGAACGTCTTTTAAAGCCTGGTGAAGAAGATGGGTCGCTGAATGATTTTTAATAACTGCTTTTCTTTTTTCTTCCGAAACAGCAGCGGTGACTTTTTCACCCGTTCTTAAAGAGCCGCTTACAATGACTGCTTCGTGCAGATGCTGGCCGTTTGGGGCTTTCTGTACGTCTTCTACGCGCAGCTCTGCTTTATCTGTGGAAATAGTACCTGTATCTGCTTTCTGTCCGCCGCTCTCAGCGTAGAATGGTGTTTCAGAAAGCACCAGGTGTATACGGTCACCCTCATAGGCCATGTCCGTCAGCGCTTTATCTTTAACGATAGCAGTTACCTTTGTCTGAACGGCAAGCTGAGTATAGCCTGTAAACGTAGATGGTTCCGTAATAGCTCCAAGAATTTCATCCTGCTGCTGCATGGATCCTGACTCCTGCCGCGCAGACCGGGCCCGCTCTCTCTGTTTTTTCATCTCCGATTCAAAGCCTTCCCGGTCCGCTTCAAGACCGGCTTCCTGAACGTATTCCTCCGTCAGATCCACTGGGAAACCATATGTGTCGTACAGCTTAAAAATATCTGTTCCCTCAATACGGGTTTTCCCTTCTTTCTCGGCCCGCTGGATTACTTTCTGAAGTACTGTCAGTCCATCATGAAGTGTTTCATGAAACCGTTCTTCTTCGTTTTTCATAACTTTTTGAACAAATTCCGATTTATCGGGAACTTCTTTATAAAAGTCTGACATAATGGTGCTTACTACCGGTACAAGACGGTACATAAATGGTTCTTCTATACCTAATACTTTGGCGAAACGCACAGCACGGCGCAGCAGCCGCCGGAGAACGTACCCCCGCCCTTCATTCGAAGGAAGCGCCCCGTCAGCAACAGCAAATGTGACGGTACGGACATGATCGGCAATTACTTTAAAGGCGGTGTCCTCCTCTTCTGAGGATCCATATTTTTTTCCGGATACTTTTTCTGTTTCTTTAATAATCGGCCTGAAGAGATCTGTATCGTAGTTTGTAGGAGCATCCTGCAGCACTGATACAATTCGTTCCAGCCCCATCCCCGTATCGATGTTTTTCTTTGGCAGCGGCGTGTAGCTGCCATCCGGGTTGTGGTTGAACTGCGAAAACACAAGGTTCCATATTTCCAGATGTCTCTCATTCTCACCTCCCGGATACATCTCGGGATCATTTTCATCCGCACCGTATGCCGGACCCCGGTCGTAAAAAATTTCTGTATTCGGTCCGCACGGACCCTCTCCGATATCCCAGAAATTTTCTTCAAGCCGGACAATCTTTTCTTCCGGCAGACCGATTTCATCTTTCCAGATCTGAAAAGCTTCCTCATCTTCCGGATAAATGGTAACAGCGAGTTTTTCCGGGTCAAAGCCAATCCACTTTTTATCCGTTAAAAATTCCCAAGCCCAGTGTATTGCTTCTTTTTTAAAATATTCACCGATCGAAAAATTACCGAGCATTTCGAAAAATGTATGATGCCGGGCTGTTTTCCCCACGTTTTCGATATCATTCGTACGGATGGATTTCTGCACATTTACAATCCGCGGGTTTTCAGGGATGACACGGCCGTCAAAGTACTTTTTCAGCGTAGCTACCCCACTGTTTATCCATAAAAGAGATGGATCTTCATGTGGAACAAGGGAAGCGCTTGGCTCCACAGCATGCTGTTTTTCCTTAAAAAAATCAAGAAACATTTGCCTTACTTCTGCAGATGACAGTTTATTCATTGATATGTTTCCTCCTTTAAATAAATACATTTTATAGGGCTGTTCTGGTAATGTTCGCTGCTGTTATAAGTAAAAACCTCCGGCACCTTTAAAACAGACCGGAGCTATAACAGAACCTGTTCGATACAGAGTGGAACGATAAAAAAATCCCCTCCCTCAGCTTCAGCTAGGGACGAGATTATATTCACGCGGTACCACCCTGGTTACAGCAAAATCTGCTGTCACTCTGGACTGCACGTAACGGGTGCATGCCGGCAGGTTTTACCTGCACTCGGGAGGCAGCTGTCCAATGCACTTCTTACGAGGTTCCTTCCAGCCATGGGATCCTCTCTCTGTGTAAGGGCTGCAGTGACGTTTCTCCGTCATCATATTAATCTATATCCGTAAATCATTATAGATAAAGTCCTGGAGAATTGTCAAACGAAATATCCGCCTCACTCTCCTTCATTCAGCCTGCTGACGAGGGAAGTATTCCTTACGAGCTCGCGGCTGCTTTCCACTCCTATCTGCAGTGCCTCCCATTCTCCGCATAAAAGCAGAAATTTCTTTGCCCTTGTAATACCGGTGTAAATCAGTTTCCGCCGAAGCATCCGGTAATAACTTTTGACGACCGGCATGATAACAATCGGAAATTCACTTCCCTGGGATTTGTGTATCGAACAGCAGTAAGCGTGTGTAATCTGTGTTAGATCCTGTTTCGAATAAATAACTTCTATGCCGTCAAAGGAAATAACCACCTGAAGCTTGTTATCCGCAGTTTCCCGCTCTGTTAAGACAGCAACAATTTCGCCGCGGTCTCCATTAAAGACGTTTTCCTCCGGATTATTCACGAGCTGCAGAACCATATCACCGACTCTGTATACGATATCCCCAAAAGGAACTTCCTTCGTTTTTTCCCCTTTCGGATTAAAAAGCTCCTGAAGCATGCGGTTGAGACTGTCGATACCGGCGGCTCCCCGGTACATAGGTGCCAGGACCTGGATGTCTCTTGCCGTATAGCCTTTGGCAGCCGCTCCGCGGCATATTTTTTCCACTGCTCCTGCCGCGTCAGCCGGACTGCACGGTAAAAAACGCAGATCGTCACTTGATTTATCGACCCCTGCCGGCAGCGTTCCGTTTTTCACTTCATGGGAAAAAGTAATAATTCTCGAGTTTTCCGACTGTCTGAAAATTTCTGTCAGCCGGACGGTTGGAATACGGTCCGATTCCAGCAGGTCTGTCAGCACCTGGCCGGGACCGACAGAAGGAAGCTGATCTTCATCTCCGACAATAATGACCTGCATCCCGTTAGGGACAGCCCGGAACAGCTGATTGGCAAGCCATGTGTCCACCATGGACATTTCATCAAGAATCAGCAGTTCCCCATCCAGGGGTGTGTCTTCATCTTTTTCAAACCCTTCTTCATCCATTCCTTTATAACCGAGCAGGCGGTGAATCGTAGAAGCCGGCAGTCCGGTCGATTCCGTCATCCGTTTGGCTGCACGACCTGTAGGGGCTGCCAGCAGAAAAGGAAAAGGAGCGCTTTTTCCCTGATAGTCTTCCGGGTTTAACGATAAATTTTTTAAGGAAGCAAAAACTTCAATAACACCTTGAATGACTGTCGTTTTGCCGGTACCCGGGCCGCCTGTCAAAAGCATAACCGGTGTGTCGAGTGCTTTTTCTATCGCCTGCTTCTGTGATTCCGCATAGGAAACATTGTACTTCTCTTCTACTTCTCCTATCGCCTTCAGCATCTCGGATTCCGGATAATTTTCCCTGTTGTCCACGTAAAGCAGCCGGCTGAGACTCGTTGAGATACCTTTTTCTGCATAGAAAAGAGAGGGAATGTACATCGCGTCGTCTTCCACAATAATTTTTTCTTCTTCTGCCAGGCCAGTAATAATATCTGCCGTTTTAAGCGGATCCACGGGAGGCTGTCCTCCGTGCTCCAGCAGTTCTATGGATTTTATGACTACTTCTTCATTTTTGACGAATACGTGCCCTTCGTTCAGGCTTTGTTCGTAAAGTGTAAAAAGCACGGCTGCCTTTATGCGGTCCGGATGATCTCCGGTAACCCCCTGCTTTCTGCCAATCTGGTCCGCTTTAATAAAGCCGACGCCTTCCACATCCTCTACCATCTGGTAAGGATTGGTTTCAATCATCCGGAGGGCCTCTGTCTGGTATGTCTGATAAATTTTTATTGCAAGCTTCAGCCCGAAGCCGTATTCATACAGCTTCATTAGTACTTCTTCGATTCCCTGATCCTCCATCAGCTGTTCATGAATGAGGCCGGCTTTTTCCGAATCGAGCTTAGGTACTTCCTCCAGCCTGCTTGGATGGGACAGGATGAGGGAAATTGCGTTGGTGCCGAAAGTATTTACTATGTTTTCTGCTGTTTTTTTTCCTATTCCTGGGAAACGTTCACTGGAAAAATACAGCACGAGACCCTGTTTCGTATCCGGCAGCTCTTTTTTATATGTATCAAATTTAAACTGTTTTCCAAATCGGGGGTGATCGCTCATATTTCCATGAAAAAGGTACGTTGTATCTTTTTCGGGTCTGGCCATCAGCCCTACTACTACCGTTTCTTTTTCCTCTACTTCGTCTGATGAACTGATCACTTTCAATTTTGCTACTGTATAAAGGGAATCTTCCTGATGATAAATCAGGTGGAGAAGTTCCCCTTTAATATATGGCTGCTGTTCCTCCACCTGATCCACCTCCTGTTTATTCTTCCATTTCTCCGGAAAGAATTTTTTCCATCTGCTTTTTGCCGTTGGCGCTTAACGAATGTTCCGGCTGAATTTCGAGTGCTTTATTAAACATATCCAGCGCCTGCTCTGCATCCTGTTTGTATGCATATCCTACTCCAAGATTAAAATAACTGTCGGCATGTTCTTCATCCAGCTTTAATACGGCGTTAAACTGTTTCATCGCTTCGTCTATTTCTTCAGCCTGGGCAAGCGCCAGGCCGTAGTGAAAAGCGGCGTCCTTATCGTCGGGGTTCAACTCTGCCGCCCGGCTTAAGTGAGGAAGAGCCCGGACAAAGTCTCCTCCCTGAAAAAAGCTCATACCGAGCATATAATAAACATCCCCCTGAATAAGTCCCTGTGCCAGAGCCTCCTGATAGGCGTCCACCGCTTTTTTAAATTCTTCCTTGTTGTAGTAAATGTTGCCAAGCCCGTAATGAGCTGTTCCTATACTGTGATCGATTTCTGCCGCCTTTTCGAAAAATACTGCTGCACGGTCCTCTTCTCCTACTGCCGCAAGAAGATTCCCGAAGTTCGTAAATGCGACAGCATCGGAAGGATCTTCCTCAATTGCATCATTAAGAAGCTTAGCCGCTTCTTCGATATTGCCCTCCTGCATCTGCTTGACTGCTTCTGCGTTTCTATCCATTGTTTACTTCCTCCTGACTAAATAATGCAAACTGATTTCAATAATAAAGAAAGCTGCTGAACTGCCCGTTCTGCAGCTTTCTGCTTTTTACACTGGTGCTGCTGCTTTCACGATTTCATCAATCGTTCCGCCGCCGAGACACTCTTCACCATCGTAAAGGACGATGTACTGCCCCGGAGTTACCGCACGCTCCGGCTCCTTGAATTCCACGTATAAGGTCCCATCTTCCTGGGGAACGACGGAAACGTCGTGATCCTCCTGACGATACCGGAACTTTGCGGTACATTCAAACGCACTTTCAGGCGCAGACCCGGAGATCCAGTTGACGTCTACGGCATACAGACCTTCAGAATAAAGCTGAGGGTGATGATATCCCTGTCCGACTATCAGAACATCTCTTTCAAGGTCTTTGTCCACTACAAACCACGGTTCGCCGGCTCCACCGATTCCGAGTCCCTGCCGCTGACCGAGGGTGTAATACATTAAACCGTCATGTGTCCCTTTTACCTCTCCATCAAGAGTTTCCATATTCCCTTTTTGGGCAGGAAGATACTGGGAAAGAAACTCTTTGAAGTTTCGTTCACCTATAAAGCAGATGCCGGTGCTGTCCTTTTTTCCAGCTGTGGCAAGTTCTGCTTCTTCCGCAATCTGCCGTACTCTCGGTTTATCAATCTCTCCAAGAGGAAACATCACTTTTTGGAGCTGTTCCTGGCTCAGCGCATTAAGGAAATACGTCTGATCTTTATTCCGGTCTTTTCCCCGAAGCATTTTTACACGCCCGTTTTCAGTTTCCGTTCTTGCGTAATGACCAGTAGCTACATAGTCCGCACCGAGTGCCATTGCATGTTCCAGGAAAGCTTTGAACTTTATTTCTTTATTACACATGACATCCGGGTTTGGTGTTCTGCCGGATTTGTATTCTTCAAGAAAGTAGGTGAATACTTTCTCCCAGTATTCTTTTTCAAAATTGACACTGTAATACGGTATGCCGATCTGGTTGCAGACACGGATAACGTCGTTGTAATCTTCTGTAGCAGTGCACATTCCGCTCTCATCCGTGTCATCCCAGTTTTTCATGAAAATGCCAATCACTTCATATCCCTGCTGTTTGAGCAGATGAGCAGTTACAGAGGAATCAACACCTCCGGACATTCCGACTACTACTCTGATATCTGCATTATTTGTCACTGCAGACACCTCCTTTATTTAGTTGCTTTAATACGACCGAGTATTCTGGAGGCTGTTTTTGCTGCTCTTTCCACCTGCTCAGCCGTATTACCGTATCCAAAACTGAACCGTACAGCTGATCTGCTCCTGTCGTTTACACCGTGCATACCAATAAGAACATGGGAAGGATCCACAGAACCTGCGGTACACGCTGAACCACTCGATACCGCTATTCCTTCCAGATCCATATTCATAAGAAACTGCTCCACGTTAACTTCAGGAAAACTCACGTTCAGTACGTGGGGAAGCCCTTCCTCGGTATGACCGTTAACTTCGTAATGAATTTCCTGTTCATCAAAAATACCCAGCATAAGCTTCCGAAACTGAACGGCTGATGCTTTTCTCGCTTCCATATTTTCCACAGCTGTTTCAAGAGCCGCTTTCATTCCAGTAATTCCTGCTGTATTTTCTGTTCCGGCCCGCCGTTTTCTTTCCTGTTCCCCACCAAAAGAGGTCGGAGCAAGTTCTGTACCCTGACGAACGTAAAGAAACCCGGTGCCGTTCGGTCCGTTGAATTTGTGGGCAGAGCAGGCCATTAAATCGACTTTAAGATCTTCCACGTCCAGCGGATATTTACCGGCTGCCTGCACAGCGTCCGTATGGAAAAGAGCCTGATGGTCCTTCAGAATATCTCCCACTTCTTTTATCGGCTGAATTGTGCCGGTCTCGTTATTTACAGTCATTAAAGAAACGAGTATTGTATCTTCGCGAAGCGCATCTTTCAGATCATTAATGGAAATATTTCCATTTTTCATCACTTTTAAATAAGTGACCTCATACCCTTCCTGCTCCAGTTCACTGCAGGCATGAAGCACTCCATGATGCTCTGTAACTGCTGTAATAATATGCTTTCCTTTATGGCGGCTTTTCTTTGCACCGCCTATAACTGCAAGGTTATCGGCCTCTGTGCCGCCTCCTGTAAATACTATTTCATTATAGGAAGCACCAATTACCGCTGCAATTTTTTCCCTCGCTTCATCCAGCGCCGCCCGTGCTTCCCGGCCGAAGGAATGGATGCTGGAAGGATTGCCGAACTTCTCCGTAAAGTAAGGGAGCATAGCTTCAACCACTTCCGGATGCACAGGTGAAGTGGCGGCGTGGTCCAGATATATTCGATCCATCAGAGTAATTCCTCCTAAATATAAAACATGTAGTTGTCCTGGCTTCCCTCGTCTTTATATTCGGCCAGATCTTTCAATGTTGTCGAATCCAGTACTTCTTTGACAGCATCACGGATTTTAATCCAGAGATCCCGCTTTGCCGGTTCCTCATCTTCAATAATCTCCACAGGCGTTATCGGTCCTTCCAGGACACGTATAACATCCCCGGCAGTAACATTTTCGGGTGCATCAGCAAGCATATAGCCGCCGTAGGCTCCCCTTACACTTTTAACGAGCATTGCATTGCGCAGCGGCGCAATCAGCTGCTCCAGGTAATGTTCAGAAAGAGAATGATCCTTTGCGATTGATTTCAGGGAAACAGGACCGTCCCCGTGCTTTTTTGCGAGTGCAATCATAATTGTGAGTCCGTATCTGCCTTTAGTTGATATTTTCAACGTTTATCCCTCTTTCCTTAATTCGGTTCATCCATATGCTGCATATATTAAGTGAATATCCTGTTACGTGTCCTATCGTCAGGCTGAATAAAATAGTTCCGAGAAAGACTGGACCTCCAAGCAGCCAGCCGCACGCGAGTACCAGAATTTCCATGTAGGCTCTGACCCGTGCAACAGACGCTCCTGTTTTATCCGCAAGGGCAAGCATGACACTGTCCCGCGGCCCTGCTCCGCACCGCGGGGATATATAAACCCCAATGCCAAATCCCATTATAAGAATTCCTCCTGCCAGCATCGTCAGCTGGCCTCCCATGACCGGAGGTGTACTGATCAGCCAGAGAAAAACATCTACAAACACCCCGACAAGAAGCATATTCGCGTATGCTCCTGCCTGAGGCAGTGTCCTCGTTAGAACAGAAGCTGCGACAAGAAGAAGAAATCCCATGATAACCGTCCACGTTCCTACTGTCAGGCCGAACTGCTGCATGAGACCGATATGAAGTACATCCCATGGTGCACTGCCAAGTTCTGCACGAATCATCAGCGCAGCGCCGCAGCTCATTATCATCAGACCGATAGTAAACACAGTCCACCGGAAGATGCTTCCTTCCGTATTTATTTTAAATACGCTCATTTCGGCCTCCTGTCCTGCCAGTCTGCTGTTCATTATATCATGAAATAAATAGTCGAAACAGCCTGCTGACTGGGTATAACCCTTTGCATTTTAACGGCCTTCCGCTAAAATTGCAATAAGCCCGCCTATGAAATGCAAAAAGCAGGAGGAAGATACAAATGGACCTTTTTAACTATAAACCAGTCACTGGCAGACCCCTCGCCTCCCGGATGCGCCCCCGGACAATTGATGAAATTCACGGTCAGGAAGACATTATCGGCCCCGGTACACTTCTGCGCCGGGCAGTTGAAGCAGACCGGCTTTCCGCCATGATATTCCACGGTCCACCGGGAACCGGAAAAACGACGCTCGCCCGCGTAATAGCAGAATCTTCCGCTGCCTATTTTGAACAGCTGAATGCTGTTACTGCGGGAGTAAAAGATGTGAAGGACATAACTGTAAAAGCGAAAGACCGCCTCGGAATCGAAGGGCAGAAAACCGTTCTGTTTATTGATGAAATTCATCGTTTTAATAAAAATCAGCAGGACGCACTTCTTCCACATGTGGAGGATGGAACCGTCATTCTGATCGGTGCGACGACTGAAAACCCTATGTTTGAAGTAAACGCAGCCCTCCTTTCCCGATCCAGACTGTTTACACTTACCCGCCTGTCGGATGAAAACATGAAAGAGGTTATCCGGGAGGCGCTGCAGGATAAAGAAAGAGGTTTCGGCGAATACGAAATTGATTTCCATAAAGAAGCAGTCGACCATATTATCGATGTAGCCCAGGGTGATGCGAGGACCGCCTTGAATGCAGTCGAACTGGCCGTTCTGACGACCGACCCGGACGATAACGGCCGAATTATCATCGGCACAGCTACTGCCGAGCAGTCTATCCAGAAACGTATGATTCAATATGACAAAGATGGGGATAACCATTACGATACAGTTTCAGCCTTTATAAAAAGCATCCGCGGTTCTGATCCGGATGCTACTCTGTACTGGCTGGCAAAAATGATTTACGCCGGTGAAGATGCCCGTTTTATTGCAAGAAGACTTTATGTACATGCCGCAGAAGATATCGGGCTCGCAGATCCGAATGCTTTATTAATTGCCGAAGCTTCCTATCACGCCGTTGAATTTATCGGTATGCCGGAAGCTAGAATTCCTCTCGCAGAAGCAGCACTTTATCTGGCCACGGCCCCGAAAAGCAATGCCGTTATTACCGGTATAGATGCCGCTTTAAATACCGTAAAAAAAGAAAAGACTGGGGAAGTCCCCCTTCACCTGAGAGACGCTCACTATAAAGGAGCGGAAAAGCTCGGTCATGGAGGCGGTTATCTCTATCCCCACCATTACGAGCACCATTACGTCGTTCAGCAGTATCTTCCGGATCATTTGAAGAATAAGCATTTTTACAGTCCTTCGGTGAATGGATATGAAAAAACAGTGCAGAAGCGCCTCGACTACTTTAACGAGCGCAGAAAGAAAAACCAATAATAAAAAACTGACCGGGCTTCCGCCCCGGTCAGTTTTTAATATCGTTAAGTATAAGAGTCCCGGGCATGCCGTCCCTTAGACTCGCTTTGAACCTGCGGTGGCAGGTGGGTGCCCTGTCCGTCTGTACAAACTTCCTTTTTTTCCAAGGCGTGCTTTTCCATACGGAACCTTCAGGCTCCCGACGTGAAAATGTTGGCTCAAACTCGGTAGTATGCACGAGCATCTCAGGACTCTTATATTGGATAACGATGTCTATATTTATACTATAATCCATAACATGGAAT
>PWLM01000181.1 GCA_003560495.1 Bacillus sp. (in: firmicutes)
CGCAGCATTTTTGCCGCTGCTCCTTCAAATGTTAAAGACCAGGTGGACACTTTAACGAGAAGAGAATCATAGTGAGGAGAAATCACAGCCCCCTGGAAGCCGTTTCCGGCATCAAGCCGCACGCCAAAGCCGCCGCTGGAACGGTACGCCATAATTTTTCCTGTGTCCGGCATGAAGTTATTTGCAGGATCTTCTGTTGTAACACGGGACTGGATCGCATAGCCGAACGTTTTAATGTCTTTCTGTTCCGGCATGTTCAGCTCCTGCCCGTGAATGGATTTTCCATCGGCAATATAAAGCTGGGCCTGCACGATATCGAATCCAGTAATCATTTCGGTAACCGTATGTTCCACCTGAATTCTCGGATTCACCTCAATAAAGAAAAATTCTCCGTGAGGATCGACGAGAAATTCCACCGTGCCGGCGTTAACATAATCGATATTTTTACTGAGCTTCACTGCTGCTTCGCAGATCTTTTCCCGAAGTTCATCTTCTAAAGATACGCTCGGGGCAATTTCCACTACTTTCTGGTGCCTTCTTTGAACAGAACAGTCTCTTTCATATAAATGCACGATGTTCCCGTGTGTGTCCCCTAAAATCTGCACTTCAATATGTTTAGGGCTTTCCACAAACTTTTCTAAATATACTTCATCGTTTCCGAATGCCGATTTTGCTTCCGATTTCGCCCGGTCGTATGATTCTGATAAAGAAGAAGCATCCCGGACGATTCTCATGCCGCGCCCCCCACCACCAAGAGTAGCTTTAATGATGAACGGATAGCCATAAGCTTCCGCAAACGACTTAACTTCTTCTAAACTCTCTACCGGTCCGTCACTTCCCGGAATAACAGGAAGATCCGCTTCCAATGCAGTCGTGCGCGCTTTTACTTTATCCCCAAACATGTTTAAATGTTTTATTTCCGGACCGATAAAAATAATTCCTTCTTCGTCACATCGTTTTGCAAAATCAATATTCTCAGAAAGAAACCCGTAGCCAGGATGAATTGCATCTACCTTATTCTCTTTCGCTGTAGCGATAATATCCTCAATATCGAGGTAGGCGTCGATAGGTTTTTTATCCGCCCCTATTAAGTACGCTTCGTCGGCTTTGTACCGGTGAAAAGCCCCTGTATCTTCTTTAGAGTACACAGCTACCGTGCGGATGTGTAATTCGGTGCAGGCTCTAAAGATTCGTATAGCAATTTCACCGCGGTTTGCAACTAATACCTTTTTAATATTTTTCAGCTGGCTCATTATGTTCCTCCCGTATTCATTTTATAAACAAAGTAAACGGCTTTAAAAAATGATGCTGTTACTGTGCAACTACTGTTTTACGGAATTACCGGCTTCGGATAAAGCACGAAGGTGATTACTATCCGGCCTCCGTAATTTAAAGCGGCAAGGGTTGCTAATTATTCGAGGAAACTTCAGCTCCGGGTGTAAAGAGCGGCGGTCACCCTATTTGTTTTCTGTATTTTATCACCAGTAAAAACAATTTCGAATTTTAAATTTTCCGAAATTTAATCCCGCAGCAGTTTGTCATGATGATCTCTTTTCCTAAGGTGGCTGGCTGATTTTTAAGTTTTTGCTTAATGGAGCGCACGCGGCGGGATGTATAAGAATGGGAGAAAAAGCACTTTTTCCTCTGAAAAGGCTGTATACAGCATAACATGACCTGCACCAGCTGGCATTCCTATTATCGAGAAAGTATAGTTTCCTTTTTATTTCCCTTGATAAAAACATCTTACGAGAAACAGGAAATATTAAAGAAAAAAAACATCCTCCCACCTGGGAACGGATGCTTTTTATATCTCACAAAGTACTTCTTATGTAAGCAAATTCAGCAGGCCGAGTGTAAGCCAGAAAGCGGCAAATAATCCATACAGCCAGCGGACACGGCGGACATGCTTTCCAATTTCTTCTTCCGGCATGAAAGCAAGCAATGCAAACAGTCCCGCCAGTACAAAATGACCGACTAAAAAAGGCACATCCATAATAATAAACAAAATAAGAAAAATTCCTGCCGCAGCAGAAACGATCGTTTTAATACGCATAGGCTCCCCCCTTCTGCCAGATTACCATATTATATCAAGCTGTGTGAAAGTCCAAAGCTGTTTATAGAAGGGAACCTCACTTAAGCCCGTTTTACCGCGGAAAAGAAACATATCCGGACGGTAGAATACTGATTCCAGCAGGAAAATAAAAAGAAGTTATCTCTTCTAAAAAAACGTGTGGTTCCTCCATTTCTTCCATTCAGGAGAGGCTTTTTCCTCCGGAACGTCCGGCGGGGACACCGATGGGATGGAGCGAAGTCGGAAGATCCTACACGGCCGCAGGGCAAACAGCTGACGACGAGCCCCACGGCTGAGCGCAGGAGAAAGCTGTACGCTGAAATCAAGACTTAATTGACACACTGAGAAGTCCCTGCCACACTGGACAGGGACTTCTTTTTATTCAAGCTCAATAACCGCTGTTTCGTATGGACGCAGCTCCAGGCGTGCGTCTGACAGGTTAAGCCCTTCATAGTTGCCAATAATTTTTTCTCCGGCTCTGCGTTCCAATTCGTAAATTTCGTTCCGGTCTGAAAAACTGCCGATAACAAGCACTTCTTTTTCCGGGAGGCAGCGCCTGTAGGCGAAGATATTCGGATAGTTTTCCGAAGCGTCCTCGAACGTCCCGTGAACGAACAAATGAGAGTGAACACTGTTTTTACGAAGATCGATCAGGTTCTTGTAGAAATAAAGCAGTGAATCATCGTCATCGAGCGATTTTTCTACATTAACATGAGTGTAATTGTCGTTAGCTTTAAGCCATGGGTCCGCTGAGGAAAAACCACCGTGTGTTTCTCCACTCCACTGCATCGGCGTCCGGGAATTATCCCGGCTTCTGTTTGTTACGAGCTCATAGGCCTCTTCTTCAGGAATTCCTTCCCGGAGAGCGGATTCGTACTGGTCGATAGTAGACAGATCATCGTATTCACTGATGGAATCGTAGCGGACATTGGTCATGCCGATTTCCTGTCCCTGATAAATAAAAGGTGTCCCCCGCAGCAGGAAATACATCGCAGCCAGAAGCTTGGCAGAAGTTATTCCACGGTCTTTTTCCGGGATAAACTTGTTCAGGGAGCGCGGCTGGTCGTGGTTTTCAAGATAAAGAGCACTCCATCCTGTTTTATTCACAATTTCCTGACTCGCGCAGACAGCATCTTTAAAATCCTGCAGTTTCCAGGACCTGGTACGGTACCAGCGGCCGGAGTCGTCTATATCGAGATCGACGTGGTCGAATTCTATCAGCATGCTGAAATAGCCGTTTTCCCCGATAAACTCCGGAAGCTCTTCTTTTGTCACGCCTGGCGCCTCTGCCACTGTAAGGGCATCATATACATCAAATGCTTCTTCTTTCAGTTCCTGCAGAAACTCTCCAATTCCGGGGTTGTTAGGTTTCACGACGGCTGTTCCGTCGTCGGCATCCGGAGTAACATCTTCAAACGTCTGCGGTTTTTTGATGAAAGTAATTGCATCCACCCGGAAACCGGCGATCCCCTGCTCCAGCCACCACCTCACCATGCGGTACAGTTCCCGGCGGAGCTCCGGATTTTCCCAGTTTAAGTCCGGCTGCTTTTTGGAGAAGGAGTGAAAGTAATACTGACCGGTCTTTTCATCATATGACCAGCAGGAACCACCAAAGATCGCCCGCAGATTATTCGGGGGAGTTCCGTTTTCTTTTGGATCTTTCCATATGTACCAGTCCCTTTTTGCATTTTCACGGCTGCTCCTGGATTCTATAAACCACGCGTGTTCATCAGAGGAATGATTGATGACAAGATCCATCAAAATTTCAATCCCTTTTTCTTTTGCTTTTTGAATCAGAAGCTTCATTTCTTCCATCGAACCGAATTCTTCGGCAATATTTTCATAATCGGCAATATCATACCCGTTATCATCCATCGGCGACTGATAAACAGGACTGATCCAGATAACATCAATCCCGAGACCGGCCAGATAATCCAGCTTTTCTATAATCCCCGCAAGATCACCGATCCCGTCTCCGTTTCCATCGTAAAAGCTTCTGGGATAAACCTGATAAACAACCGAGTTCTGCCACCATGTCTCTGTCATCCTATCCCTCCCTGGGAAGCGCCGGCTGCGCTTACTTTTGTGTAGTATTTATAAAAGAATGAAAATACAAGAAATGCAGTAATTGATCCACTAAAAAACAGAAGAAGAAAAACGAGGCTGTTCACGGACACATAAAAAATCAAAAAGCTTGCTCCGAATATCATAAGCGACAGCCGGATATTTCCAAACGTGAGGATAAACGCTTTTTTAAACAGCTCCTTCAGCTTCACATCGTAGTGGGCCTGCAGAATAAAAAAGTAAATTGTTACAAGAATGAGCGGAACAGCAAGACCAAGGAAAACAAATTGAAACAGAACGTTCACGCCGTAAAAGTAGTAGTAGTCCACCGCCCATACGAGCCATATCAGTGTCAGAATTATCCCCCCTGAAACGCTCTGCCGGTAGCCTTTCGCCAGATGAACAATAAACTGCCTGGCCATACTCCGCGGTTCTTTTTCCATTACCATATCCCTTACCGAACTGAACAAAGCAGCAGTTGCCGGAAAAAAGAAAAGAGGCAGAAGCAGTGCGGAAGCTGCAAAGAGCTCTATTTCCAGACCGGAAGCACTGCCGGTCAGCACCATCGCTCCGAGAAGAAGGACCGGTATGCTTACGATCAGCCACATCACATTCAGTACAGCAAATTTCGCTGTCCAGTCAAAAAAATTATGAAATCCGTTCACTGCCGCCACCTCATTTCTTTATTATTTTACTGCGCCTTCCGACACGCCTTTAATGATCTGCTTCTGCGCAAAGAAGTAAAAGATTATAACAGGAATGATCGCAATCGTCAGACCTGCAAGAGCCAGATGCCACTGTCTCGTGTATTCCCCGAAAAAGGAGAACATGCGGAGAGGAATTGTTGCTTCCGAACTGCTCAGTACGAGGGACGGAAGGAGGAAGTCATTCCAGATCCAGATAACATTCAAAATAGCTACTGTGACGGAAATCGGCTTCAAGAGCGGGAAAATAATATACCAGAACGTCTGGAATTTATTCGCGCCATCGATTTTTGCTGCTTCATCCAATGTCAGCGGAACGCTTTTCATGGCTCCGTGATAAAGGAAGATCGCCAGACTGGACCCAAATCCAAGATACATAAATATAAGACCGCCGCTGTTGAGCAGGTTCATCGATCCGAAAAAGGACGTCAGCGTAATCATAACTGCCTGGAATGGAATCAGCATAGCAGCGACAAATACAAGAAGAATCGCATTACTCGTTTTACTTTTATTTCTTGCGAGAGCGTAGCCCGCCATCGAAGAAAAGATGATAATAATTATAATACTTACTGTCGTAATCAGTGTGGAATTAAAAAGAGCATTTAAGAAGTTCAGATCGATATAGGCCTGCACAAAGTTCTCCACTGTTGCTTCACTTGGAAGGCCGAGAACATCTTCAAACATTTCACGGTTTGTTTTAAAAGCGTTGACTACCATTAAGTAAAAAGGAGAAACCCAGACGAGCGCCAGGAGAATACCGAGTATTTCCAGCACCGGCAGCTTCTTTTTTCTTTTCTGCTCCATTACATCTCGACCTCCTTTTTCTTATTGTAGTAAACCTGGGACACCGCAATAATAGCTACAAATACGAAGAAAATAATAGCCTTTGCCTGACCGTAGGCCATTTCGTTACTGCTGAAGGCTGTATAAACAATGTTCATAGCAACCATCTCTGTTGAGTTGAATGGACCGCCGTCTGTCAGTGCCAGGTTCTGGTCATAAATTTTAAACGATGTAGAGAGTGTCAGGAACATGCTGATTGTAAAAGCAGGTGCTACAAGCGGAAATGTTACGTTACGAAAACGCTGGAAAGGACTGGCTCCGTCCACTTTAGCTGCTTCCAAAAGCTCCTCAGGAATGCTCTGTAAGTATGCAATATAAATAATCATAATGTAACCGGCCAGCTGCCAGGTTGTCAGAATGACGAGGCCCCAGAAACCGGTTGTTCCAGTTGTCAGCCATCCGTCCAGTCCGGCAATACCCAGAAGGTCGCCGAGATCGGAAAACACACCGATGAAAATAAACTGCCAGATAAAACCAAGAATCAGACCACCGATCAGGTTCGGCATGAAAAAGATTGTACGCAGCAGGTTACTCGACTTCAGCTTCTGCGTTACGAGAAGTGCCAGGCCAAGTCCGAACACATTCAAAAGAACGACTGTTACAACAGAAAACTGAATTGTAAACCAGAGCGAACTGAGAAAGCGTCCATCGTCGAGAAGCCGCAGGTAATGCTCCAGTCCAAGAAAATTATTAAAGGTCAGGCCGTTCCAGTCGGTAAAAGAGTAGAAAAAACCGGCGAGAAGCGGAATAACAACTACCGCTCCCAGCGCAAGAATTACCGGGGTAAGGAAAAGCCAGAAGGTTAAATCTTTGTTTCTCATCAGTAAGCCTCCCAACTTCGCTAAGAATTTATTTTTAGAAGAAGAAAGGATGTATCAGAGTCTCTCTCCATACATCCTTTCATGCTTTTTTATCGACTGCTCTCCCACTCCTGGGTTCCAGCTTCCAGTACATCTTCCCAGTCTCTTTCACCGGCAAGGTACTCCTGAACATGGGCACCAAAATCATCGCCCCATGCTGTAGGGTAGCCGAGGAAAATCCATCCGATTGTGTTTTCTTCCAGTGAGTATTCGTAAATATCACGGGAAAGTGGAGAATTGATATTTTCCGGTTCAAAGTTTTCATGCGCCGGGATAAAGTTCAGCTGTTCCTGTACCACTTCGATCCCTTCCTCAGATGCATACATCCAGTCAAAGAAATCTTTGGCAGCATCGATTACTTCCTGATCAGTCTGGCTGTTGATCACCCAGTAGTTCGGAACGCCTACCGGCACTTTTCCTTCTTCTCCTTCCAGTGGAATAGGAAGGATGCCTACATTTTCTTCTGCAAATTCAGGATCCATCTGTTCAAGCGTCGGGTGAATCCAGTCTCCCTGCTGGATCATCGCTGCATCTCCAAGGGAGAAATACTGCTCCACCTGCTGGGAGTAGTCCATGTTAAGCACCGGCTGAATAGAATATTCGTTCTGAAGATCAAGCATACGCTGCATCTCATCTCCACGTTCAAACTGTACCGTGTCGCTTTCGTACGCTTCCATTACGTCGTTGTTAAACTCCGGCGCAAGGTAGACGTTCGCCAGGTGGTTACCCATAACCCATGCTTCCGATCCAGGCAGAGCAAACACTCCTTCGATTCCAAGCTCTTCTTTCTGGGAATCAAGTGTCTCAACTGCTTCTTCCAGGTCTTCGTAGGAAAGAATTTCGTCCGGATTGATGCCCGCTTCTTCAAAAACCTGTTTGTTGTAAATGAAGCCGTAGCCTTCCTGGTTAAAAGGAATACCGTAAACAGTGTCGTCCACCGTAATACCGTCCAGTGTTCCTTCAAGTGCTGTATCTGTTGCTGCAAGGTCTGTTACATCTTCCGCATAGTCCTGGTAGTCAGACAGCTCAGAAGGACCTGCCAGACTGAAGACGTCCGGTTCATCTCCGGAAGAGAAACGGGAGCGAAGGGAAGTAAAGTAGTCTGAACCACCTCCGACTGCCCCGAATTCAATCTGTACGTTCGGGTTTTCTTCTTCATACTGTGCTGCCATTTCAAGAAACTGATCGCGGAATTCTACTTTCCCCTGGAATATATCGATTGTTACCTGTTCTCCATCGCCGGAACCTTCGCCATTGCCGCCGTTGTTTCCGTCTCCCCCACATGCTGCAAGAAGTCCAAGTGAAGCGGCACCTGCCATTAATGTCATCATTGTCATTTTAGTTTTCTTCAATTTAATTTCCCCCTTATAATTTTGAAATCGGTTTCAAATCATTTCAAAAAAAATATGTTCGGTTTAACTTAAAAAAAGTATAAAACATATTGGAACCGGTTTCAACACTTTTTTTTGAATTTTATGTGGATTCTCTTTTTACCAGCTTTATAGGAAGCTCATATTCCAGCTGTTCCAGCTTTTCTCCTTTGAAAAGTTTGATAATCAGCTCCGCTGCCAGGCTTCCCATCTCTTCGATCGGCTGATGGATCGTGGAGAGCTGCGGCGATGTAAGCAGACAGAGCGGCTGGTCATCAAAACCGAGCACTGCAAGATCTTTCGGTATTTCTACTCCGTATTCTCTTGCGGCAATAGTCATTCCCGCTGCTACTTCGTCGCTTCCTGTAAAAATAGCATCCGGTTTGTTGTCCATCTCCGTTATTTTTTTCATTACCGTGCGGCCATCATCAATGCTGTGCTGGTCAATAAACACCCACTCCGGGTTGAACGGCAGCTGTTTTGCTTCCATAGCTTTCCGGAAGCCGGTATTTCTGTCCCTGTCTTTGCCTTCATCTGCAAATAAGCCGCCGGTACAATAGGCAATATTTTTGTATCCTTCCTCCAGAAGATGTGTCACGCCGGTAAACGCTGCATCTTCTTCACTGATCCGGACGATCGGCACATCATCTATGCGCAGGTACTCGTTACAAAAAACGATCGGCCCGTATTCCAGGTACGGCCGGATATCTTCCACGCTGTTTGCTACAGTCGTTAAAATCATGCCGTCAACCTGTTTCTGCTTTAAAAGATCAAGAAATTCAAATTCTTTCTGTTTGTCTTCTTTACTTTGAAAGAAAATCACCCGAATATTATGCTCAGCGGCCTTTCGTTCAATCGCATCCATTAAGTAGGAGAAGTAAGGGTTTACGACGCGGTGAACAACGAGTCCTACCGTTGTATTCAGCTGTCCACGCATTCTCCGCGCGGTTGGATTCGGCGTGTAGGAGAGTTCTTTCATTGCTGCAAGTACTTTTTCCCGTTTTTCCTTCGATACGTGTGGATGGTTGTTAATGACTCTGGAAACTGTCGCTTTGGAAATACCGGAACGTTTTACAACATCAGATATTGTTGCCATACAATCCCTCCTCTCTTCATGAAACCGGTCTCACTATATTACCAATATAGCACATTTGTATGCGTTTCCAACAGCTTTTTCTATAAATATTCTTTTTCAGTCTTGGTTTCATGAAACTCCGTGCTGGAGAAAAGAGAAATTTTGTTTTGACGAAAAAAATAGGCTGTTCAGAGACATTACTGAACCAGCCTGCAGTACCCGGAAAATATTCAAATAAGAAACAAACTACTCCGCCGTTTTCTTATCAACGTAACCGTCTGCTTTTTTAATTTCTTCCAGCACTTTCTGTTTGTACTCTTCTGACGTCTGGAACGAAAGCAGATAGTTCGGATAATCTCTGTGACTTGTCCCCTTTTCCCGCCGCAGTTTTTTAAAACTGCTCAGCATCGGAGGGTTGCCGGATGTACCGCCGATGTAGCCTGTGGGAATGATGTCTGTGTTCGGTTCCGCTTCTTCCCCCATTTCTTCGAGATACACATCGGTAACATGATACTTTAAAAGGCTCGTTTTCAATGATTCAGCTGCATTTTCGTTCTTTAAAAATACATTCATGTGAATAGACATTGCGCTTCACCCTTTCTTTTAGTATCGATCGTCAGTATCACTTACTCACCTTTACCCGTAAACGAGCTTTGCTTAACGCACGCGAGACAACGGAAAGGGAAAGAAGCAGATCATTCCACCGGGACAAGACTTAAGACCTCTAATAAGATCAGCAGGCCTGTAATTCAGGGGGAAATTTGTATAGAAACAACAGAGAGCCTTTTTCATTCACTTTTAAAAATTTCGATATTTATTGGGATAGAAATCTACTGCCTCTA
>PWLM01000041.1 GCA_003560495.1 Bacillus sp. (in: firmicutes)
AGAGCAGAGTGAAAAAGAAAAATCGACCGAAGAAAAGAAACAGAAAGAAAAAGACTCGATGAGGGATAGTGATTCCGACCATAAAGAGGAAGCAGAGCAGAGTGAAGAAGAAAAAACCACTGAAGAAAAAGAACAGGAAGAAAAAGAAGAGATGCCGGACAGTGAGTCGGATCGTACAGAGCTTCCAACGCTTTATGTCGGTCTGATTCCAGCTCCAAAAGCAGCATCTGATCTTTCTGATAAACTAGCTGGTGAGCTGGCTGATCTTTTGAGAGATTACGTGGACGATGAATATTCCTGGAAAGTAGAAATTGTCGTTGACTCCTATATCGGAGCAGAAGAAAATGCGGCAAAAACACTGCAGCAGGCTCAGAGTATCTCTGATGATAAAAATTGGGACTATGCCATTGCTGTTACAGATATGCCTTTGTTTAAAGACGGCGAATTTATCGTAGCAGAAGTCGAAGAAGAACTCGCGCTTGCCCAGATCTCTCTCCCGGCTCTTGGATTTGCCCCACTCCTTCGCCGCGTCAGGGAAGCCTCGCTGCAGCTTGTGAGTGAAATGCATCACGGCAGTTCCGAAGAAGCAAGAGACCGGGAACAGGAGAGAGTAGATAACATGGAGGCGGGAAATGATAAAAACATGCACAAAATTGGTTCCCGGGAATTATGCAAAGCCGGACCGCTCAACCGTTTTGCACCGATTAAGCGTATTACCGTGAATATCGACCGTGTTACAGTAGACGAAGAAGGAGCTGACACGACCGTACGCTTCATCGCTTCCCCACGGGCAAACGGCTACATGCGGCTGACGAGCGGTATGGTTCGTGCCAACGATCCATACAAGGTAGTTACGACGTTTAAAAGCGTTGTGGCTGTCGCTTTTGCTACCGGGGCCTATGCACTGATTTTCCCTACCGTCTGGATGCTTGCAGATTCCTACGATGAGATAAGGGCTGCCACCTTAATGGTGATCTCTTTTACAGCAATGACAGCCTGGATTATTATTGCTCACAAACTTTGGGAAACCAGGTCGGAAACAAATGATAATAAATACTTAATCCGGCTTCATAATGCTTCCACTGTTTTTACGATAGGATTTGGAGTGGCTATTTATTATGTTCTGTTGTTTTTCTGTTTTCTATTTGCCGTATTTTTATTTATTCCACCGGATCTCCTGGAATCAGGAGACGGCATCGGACGGCCGGCAGGACTTCCGTATTTTCTTTACTTAGCTTGGCTGATTACGTCAATTGCAACCGTAATTGGTGCGATCGGTGCCGGTCTTGAAGATGAAGAAACCGTCCTTAAAGGTACGTACGGCTACCGTCAGCGTCTTCGAAAAGAATATATTCAAAGAAAGAAAGAAGAAATGGAAGAAAAAGAATAGAAGCACTGTGGATGGAAAACCCACTTCCAAAAAGTCAATTATGCACGAACAAAGCCTGACGGAACGATCCGTCAGGCTTTTTAAATTTGTTAATAACCACTGCTTTATCAATTGTACAGGAGGTCCTGTCCCGCCTTTATCCTATTTAAAACAAGTTCCCTTCATCCGTGACAAATTTGTGAAAAAAAGGTTGCATCAGTCATTTCCCTCTGTTTATAATGTAAGCACTTACAAAAAAGACATCTGATGACCTGCTCTTTTGATCATCAGGTCTTATTTTTTCTGCTGATTTCACGTATAATGAATGGAGGAACACACATGGGAACTGGGATACTCACATTGATCGCCTTGACACCAATTTTATCTGTTTTACTTTTTCTCGTAATTCTTCGCTGGCCTGCAAGCCGGGCCATGCCTGTTTCACTTGTAATTACTATTGCCGCAGCAATCTTTTTCTGGAATGTTCCTGTGAATCAAATCGGAGGAGCAGTAGTTAACGGTCTTGTTTCCGCCCTTACTATTTTATTTATTGTCTTCGGAGCGATCCTTTTGTTAAACACTCTCCGTGAAAGCGGGGCTCTTAACACGATCCGCCGGGGATTCACAGACATTTCCCCGGACAGACGGGTTCAGGCCATTATTATCTGCTGGCTGTTCGGCTCGTTTATTGAAGGAGCTTCCGGCTTCGGTACTCCTGCGGCAATAGCGGCTCCGCTGCTCGTTGCCATCGGGTTTCCCGCGATGGGAGCAGTCATGGTGGCACTGACGATTCAATCCACACCTGTGACGTTCGGTGCAATCGGCACGCCCGTACTTATTGGAATTAACGACGGGCTGTTGAATACACCCGGATTTAACATGGAAATGCTGATGGAAATCACCCGTCACGTTTCTATTCTGCACGCAATCATCGGTTCATTTATTCCGCTCATTATGATCGCTATGCTGACGAAATTTTTTGGGAAGAACCGTTCGTTTACAGAGGGGCTGCAGGCGTGGAAGTTTGCTCTTTTTGCCGGCTTTTCTTTTACTATCCCATATATGCTGATCGCTGTATTTCTCGGCCCTGAATTCCCTTCCCTTTTCGGAGGTCTGATCGGCCTGGCTGTCGTCATCCCTGCAGCGAGGCGAGGCCTTTTCATGCCTGATAATACATGGCAGTTCGACCGGGAAGAAAACTGGGATCCTGAATGGAAAGGGACGCTTCGAACCGAAGCATCCGGCAGTGTTCCCGACATTTCCATGTTCCGTGCCTGGATCCCCTACATGATAGTCGGTGTTCTTCTTGTCCTGACAAGACTGGACGCCCTGCCGTTTAAAGGCTGGCTGCAGAGTGTAGTTATCAGTTTCGGCGAGCCTTTTGATGCCGGGATTCCTGTTTCTTTTCAGCCGCTGTATCTGCCGGCTGCCGTGCTCATTACTGCCGCTGCTCTATCTATTTTTATATACCGCATGCCTGTTTCCCGTTTCGGGAATGCCGCCCTTTCTTCTTTTAAGACAACCGTGGGGGCAGCAGCAGCACTTATTTTTGCAGTGCCGATGGTACAGGTCTTCATTAATACCGGAGTAGAAACCAACCCGTTCGGCACGATGCCATTTCAGCTGGCGCTCGGTGCAGAAGCAATATTCGGATCCCAATGGCCGCTGGTTTCTGCGGTGATCGGAGCGCTTGGTGCCTTTATTGCCGGAAGCAATACCATCAGCAATATGATGTTTTCCGGCTTCCAATATGAAACAGCAGAACTTATCGGTGTCACCGGCACTACTACTGTTGCCCTGCAGGCTATCGGCGGTGCAGCAGGCAATATGATATGCGTACACAATGTAGTGGCCGCAAGTGCAGCAGGAGGACTCACCGGTAAAGAAGGGCTCCTTATCCGCAAAACATTAATTCCTACTGCCTACTACGTTACTTTTGCAGGCGCTCTCGGTTCTGTCTGGTTTTACGGATTCGGTATGAATCCAAGTACTATCCTTCTCGTAACAATTACAGCTGGAATCGTGTATGCCCTTTACCAGGGATCACGCAGCACCGCTGTTAATAAAGAAGCGGTTAAATCCGCTTAACAAACTGGAGGTCTACTTATGAATGTATCTTTATTTATTACCTGCCTCGCTGACGCCGTCTATCCTTCTTCTGTCGGACGCAGCACCGTGGAGCTTCTGGAACGTCTCGGGTGCAATGTGTCCTTTCCCCGTAACCAGACGTGCTGCGGACAGCCTGCGTTCAACAGCGGCTATCAAAAAGAAACACAAAAAGTAGCCAGGCACATGATTACTACGTTTGAAGACGCAGAGTGGGTCGTCACTCCCTCCGGATCCTGTGCGACCATGATTCAGGAATATAAAAAACTATTTTCCGATGACGAAAAGTGGCAGAAAAAAGCAGAGGAGCTTGCTTCCAAAACGTATGAACTGACCCAGTTTATCGTCGATGTCCTCGGCGTGGAAAATGTCGGGGCGGAATTCCATGGTAATGTCACCTATCATTCTTCCTGCCATATGACACGCCTGCTCGGTGTAAAGGAAGCACCCGTCCGTCTCCTGGAAAACGTTTCGGGACTGACACTCACAGAACTGCCGTTTAAAGAGCATTGCTGCGGTTTCGGGGGGACGTTTGCTGTAAAAATGATGCCGATTTCCGAGCAGATGGTCGATGAAAAAGTACAGCATATAGAAGAAACAAAAGCAGCCTGCCTTGTCGGCTCCGATCTCGGCTGTCTGATGAATATCGGCGGAAGAATCGAGCGGACTGGAAAATCAGTGGAAGTACGCCACATTGCAGAAATTTTGAACAGCAGAAAAGAGGTGCACACATGAGTATCCGTATCAGCAATGAACCTTTCGACAAGCGCGTTGAAAAAGGAATAAATGATGAGTTTATGCGCTCCGCTGTTTCGGGGGCCCAGGACCGGCTGGAAGGAAGAAAATCAGATTCGACTGCCGAACTCGGTACATGGGAGGACTGGCGGGACCATGCAGAAGAAATCCGCCAGCATACACTCGACAACCTTGATTTCTATCTGCAGCAGTTCGCCGAAAATGCCGCTGCCCAGGGCGGCCACGTCTTTTTTGCCGAAACAAAAGAAGAAGCAAACGAATATATCCAGTCCGTTATTAAGAAAAAGGAAGCGAAAAAAGTAGTGAAGGCAAAATCAATGGTTACAGAAGAAATCGGTATGAATGAGGCGATCCGGGAGCTGGACTGTGAAGTAATCGAATCGGATCTCGGCGAATGGATACTGCAGCTGGACGACCACGATCCTCCCTCCCATATCGTCGTTCCGGCTCTCCACAAAAACAAAGAGCAGATCAGGGAGACTTTTCACGAGAAACGGGGCTACAGCCAATCATCCGATCCACAGGAGCTCGGCCGCTTTGCCCGCGAGCAGCTGCGGAAAGATTTTTTAAGCGCAGACGTCGGTATTACCGGGTGCAATTTTGCTGTAGCGGAATCCGGATCCGTTTCACTTGTTACTAACGAAGGAAATGCCCGTATGGTAACCGCTCTTCCGAAAACACAGATCAGTGTCATGGGGATGGAACGAATCGTTCCTACATGGGAAGAGCTGGATGTACTCGTCAGCATGCTCTGCAGAAGTGCTGTCGGGCAGAAACTGACAAGCTATATTACCGGGCTCACCCCCTCGGAGTCAGAGGACGAGCACGCCCCGGAAGAGTTCCATATCGTTATTGTTGATAACGGAAGATCCAAGATTTTAGGAACGAAATATCAGAGTGCTCTGCAGTGCATCCGCTGTGCTGCCTGCATCAATGTGTGCCCGGTCTACCGGCACGTCGGCGGGCATTCCTACGGATCGATTTATCCGGGACCGATCGGTGCGGTACTGACGCCGCTTCTTGAAGGATACGAAAACAATAAAGAGCTTCCGTTTGCTTCTTCGCTCTGTGCCGCCTGTACAGACGCCTGTCCAGTCAAAATACCGCTTCACGAACTGCTCCTGGAACACCGGCGTGATATTGTTGAACACGAGGGCGGCGGCGGATTCAGTGAAAAAATGGCGATGCAGGGATTTGCCTATGCAGCGACCCACCCGAAACTGTTCGAATTCGGCAGTAAAGCATCCTCTCCAGCTGTCGACAGATTCAGCTCTAAAGAAAGCGGCCCCGGTCCAGTAAAGCTGTGGACACAGATTCGGACGCTGCCGTCCCAAAAAGACGACCGGTTCAGAGACTGGTTCGCAGAACGGGAAAGGAGAAACAATCATGGGAAAAATTCATAATAAGGACACTTTTTTATCCAACATTGCCGGTCACCTCGGCCGGGAACGGCGTACTGAAGGGGTACAGCGTCCAAAATGGGAAAAGCAGCCTCAGCACGAAGTATTTGCGGGGGCAACCAAGGAAATGCTCCAGGACATTTTAATAAAGCAGTGTGAAACTATCCATACGTCCGTGGATACAACGACATCGTCCGGACTTCCGGAAACGCTTAGTAAGGCTATCCAGAAGTTCGGCTCCTCTCCTGTTGTTTACTGGAAGGACGAACGATTTCAGTCGTTCGGCCTTGAACCGGTAATGGAAGCTGTTCCAGAAAAGAGAGCCTGGTCCGATGAAGAGCGGGAAGATATGATTCAGTTCGCGGAAAGAGCCAAAATTGGAGTTACTTTCTCCGATGTTACACTGGCCGAATCAGGCACGGTTGTTCTGTTCAGTGCCCCTGGTAAAGGACGGGCGGTAAGCCTTCTTCCGGAGGTCCATATTGCACTCATCCCCCGCTCCACGCTCGTACCGCGTATGACGCAGGCATCTGAAAAAATTCACCGCATGCGCGAGGAAACAGGCCGGGTACCTTCCTGTGTCAACTTCATTTCCGGTCCAAGCAACTCGGCGGATATCGAAATGCGCCTGCTCGTCGGCGTCCACGGTCCGGTTTCCGCCCACTATATTATTATTGAAGACGCCTGAAGCCCAGGCGTCTTCTTTTTTTGGCAGCTATATTAAAGTTGATGGCTGGTATTGGAGAAAACTTCGCTTCAGCTCTGATCGGCCCTGCGCACCCAGGAAAGCGGCTGTTTACAGAAACGGAAAGTAAAAATAATGTTCACGTCACCATACAGCAGATGCTCTATTTTGAAGGCAGCCCTTCTGCTGATTGAATATTTATCCGGAGAGTGATATGTTTTAAAAAAGCACTTAACGTATAAAAGGAGACCTCCGTCATGAGTTTTAAGCAGATTCAGTCCAAAAAAATATCGGAAATTGTCCGGGAACAGATTGAAGAAATGATCCGCTCGGGAGATCTTCAGCCCGGGGAAAAACTCAGCTCGGTCGTCCAGCTTGCCGAACAGTTTCAAGTGAGCCGCTCTGCCGTCCGGGAAGCCCTCAGTGCGCTTCGTGCTGTTGGAGCTGTTACGATTCGTCAGGGTGAAGGGACTTTCGTAAATGAATATGATTTCTCCGGGATGTACAACCCTTTAAAAACAGGCCAGGTTATATCCAGGCAGGAAATGCTCGACCTGTTTGAAGTCCGGAAAATTATAGAGGCAGGAGCTGCAGAGCTCGCGGCTCAGAAACGTTCGGAGCAGGACCTGGAAACTTTGAATGAAGCGCTCTCAGACATGAAGGCAGCTTCAGGAGAAAGTGTCGGAGAAGCCGCCGACGTCGCTTTTCATCTCGCAGTAGCAGCAGCGACCGGCAATAAAACGATGGTGGAAATGATGGAGCAGCTGTCCGATACGCTCCGCCGAACGATGTTTGAAGCAAGGCGCGTCTGGCTTTTTTCCGAACAGAAAACACTTGCCCGCCTTTATGAAGAACACGTTCACGTCTATGATGCAATTGCTGCACAGGACGCGGAAGCCGCCCGCCAGGCAATGCTGAGTCATCTGAGCCATGTTGAAGCTACGCTTATTAAAGGATTCAGCAGGATATAAAAGAAAGGGTGCCTCCGGTGTGAAACCGTGAGGCACCCTTTTATGTTTTCGATCTGCTGCATTTTAGTATAATTACCGCCGCGTCTTCTGGATTTAAAATTTCTCAGGAGCCGAACTCAATTAATAAATCGCCCGTCGTGATGGTATCACCGTCCGTTACATAAACTGCCTTGACTTCTCCATCAAAAGGAGCCTGTACTGTCGTCTCCATTTTCATCGCTTCCGTAATCATCAGATGATCACCTTTTTTCACTTTTTCCCCGTCTACAACTAATGTTTTTACTACGGTGCCCGGCATGGAAGCACCGATCTGATTTACGTTTTTCTTATCAACTTTCGGCCGTTCCTTTACGGAGGCAGCTACATTCTGATCTTTAATGTTTACTTCCCGGGGCTGTCCGTTCAGTTCAAAATAGACGATTCTTGTTCCGTTGTCCTGCGGTTTTGAAATGGATATCAGCTTAACTATCAACGTTTTCCCCTGCTCAATTTCAACTTCTATTTCTTCTCCGAGCCGCAGTCCATAAAAGAAAGTCGGCGTATCGAGTACCGTCACATCTCCAAACTGCTCCCGGAAGCGTTCAAATTCCATATATACTTTTGGATACAAAGCGTAGGATAACAAATCGTGGCTCGTGATCTGACGGTCCACCTCTTTATACAGTTCTTCCTGAAGACTGTGAAAATCCACCTCGGCCATATTTTCTCCGGGACGGTTTGTAACAGCTTCCCGTCCTTTTAAAATAATATGCTGCAGTTTTTCAGGAAAGCCCTGGTACGGCTGTCCAAGCTGCCCCTGAAATAATTCCACGACAGAATCAGGAAAATCAAGGCTGTCTCCTTTTTCAAAAACGTCTTCTTCTGTCAGCTCATTCTGAACCATATATAAAGCCATATCCCCGACTACTTTGGAAGAAGGAGTTACCTTGACGATGTCACCAAACATATCGTTAACCCGCCGGTACATTTTCTTTACATCGTTCCACTGGGAACCGAGACCGACGGCTTTTGCCTGCTGCTGAAGGTTGCTGTACTGCCCTCCCGGCATCTCATGTTCATACACCTCTGTATGAGGAGAGTTCATCCCGCTTTCAAAGCCCTGATAGTACTTCCTCGTGTAGTCCCAGTACTCATTCAGCTCTTCTATAGCTTTAATGTCTATATCGGGCTGCCGGCCGCTTCCTTCCATCGCGTAGTATAAACTGTTCATACTCGGCTGGGAGGTCAATCCGGCCATCGAGCTGATCGCCACGTCCACAATATCGACTCCTGCTTCAATAGCTCGTGCGTAGGTAAAAATACCGTTTCCGCTCGTATCGTGCGTGTGCAGATGAATAGGAATGGAAACGGTGTTTTTAAGTTCCCCTATCAGCTGATAGGCCGCTTCCGGCTTAAGGAGGCCCGCCATATCTTTGATTCCAAGTATATGAGCACCGGCTTCTTCGAGACTCACAGCCATGTTTTTATAGTAATTCAAATCATATTTCGTCCGGGAAGCATCCAGTATATCTCCTGTATAGCAGATAGAAGCCTCCGCCACCTTCCCTTTGTTTCTGACTTCATTAATGGCAGGCTGCATCCCTTCAATCCAGTTCAGGGAATCAAATATGCGGAAAACATCCATCCCCGCATCGGCACTTTTTCCGATAAACTCTTTTACGACGTTATCCGGATAGTTCCTGTAGCCCACGGCGTTGGAAGCCCGGAGCAGCATCTGCAGGAGGATATTCGGCATTTTTTCCCTCAATAAAAGAAGGCGTTCCCACGGATCTTCATGTAAAAACCGCATCGACACATCAAAGGTTGCTCCTCCCCACATTTCCGAAGAAAACAGCTGTGGCAGCGTATGGGCACTTGGTCCGGCAATTTTTTTCAAATCATGTGTTCTCACTCTTGTAGCAAGAAGCGACTGGTGGGCATCCCGGAAAGTCGTATCTGTCAGGAGCACCTGCGGCTGACTTTTCACCCATTCAGCCAGTCCTTCCGGTCCGCGTTCGTCCAAGATCTGCTTTGTGCCTTTCCTCGGAGCTGTTCCCTTTTCAACAGCGGGCACAGGCGGCTTGTCCAACACCGGCTTTCTCATTTTCTCGAGTCCCGGATAGCCGTTAACAATTGTTTCCCCGATAAAATTAAGCATTTTTGTTCCCCGGTCTTTTCGTTTAGGAAAAACAAACAGTTCCTGGGTGCTGTCAATAAACGACGTATTGTAATCTCCGGTCAGAAAGTCTTTGTGCTGAACGAGGTTTTCCAGAAA
>PWLM01000044.1 GCA_003560495.1 Bacillus sp. (in: firmicutes)
ACAAAAATAGTCTGCATATGAAAAGCCCTTTCTTCAAACGGAATCTAAAAATTCAGCGATGAGTCTTTTCTCTTCGAAGTATCATCCTTCTTTTTTTCTGGCGGACGTTCCGTTGTTTCCGCCTGATTTTCCTCCGCTCCCTCTGATTTTGTTTTATCAAAAATAACGAGGCATGTTTTCAAAAGAATAATAATATCAAGCCATAAACTGTAGTTACGGATATAGTAGAGATCAAAGCGCAGCTTGTCCTCTGCATCCGTCGTATATTTTCCCATCACCTGAGCATAACCGGTAATTCCAGGCTTTACGCGGTTTCGGTATCCGTAGTGAAAGTATCTTTCCGTAAGTTCCTTAATAAAAAACTCACGTTCCGGCCGTGGTCCCACGAGCGACATGTCTCCATTTAACACGTTAAACAGCTGCGGCAGCTCATCCAGGCGTGTTGCCCGGATAAACCGTCCGACTTTCGTGATCCGCTTATCATCAGATGACGCAAGAACCGGTCCGGTCATTTTTTCCGCTCCCTGGATCATAGAGCGGAATTTATAAATCGTAAACGGACGATTATTTTTTCCGAGTCGTTCCTGAGAATAAATAATATCTGCTTTCGGATCCTCCAGTTTGACCAATAAGGCTGTAATAAGAAGGGCTGGAGACGCAAGAACAAGCAGGACAACTGCCGATAGAATATCAAATACGCGCTTGACGAACACTTTATCCCACGTAAGCAGAAACGGGCGAACACCCATAACAAGCGTATCTTCCATCGGCGAAGTCGTTGACTTCTGAAGAAGCAGTTCGTACAGCTCCGGAATGACATAAACAACTTTATTCTGTTCCATCGCGTAGTAGATAATCTGTGATTTTTTCTCTTTGGAAATATCCGGCGCAAGCACAACAAAGTCTACTTCGCATAGAGAATAGTTAAGCTCTTCCATGGGAACATGTTCCGATACGTGCCGTACGGCCGTCCCTTTCAGCATTGGGTGGCGGATTTTGTGCAGCAGTTTAGACGTGTTTTCACTGTCACCGACGAGAAGCACCTTACCAATTTTATTTCCTCTCGTTACTTTAAAATACAGAACTTTAAAGGCTGCCATAAGAAAGACCGTAAAAACACTTGCGATTAAAACGACCGAACGAGGCATGGCAAACTCGCGGAACAAGTAGGAAGCTGCCATCGTTAAAAATGTCATAAGAGCCGTTGCGACAAGAATTTTACGAACGATGTCGCTGAACGTATGCTTTCGGTCCAGGTTGTACAGCTCATAGACCGAAATAAAAAACAGCCCGATCAGCAGAATCCATGGAAGCAGCGAAATAAACGCTTCCCAGTTTCTGTCCGGAAAATCAAGATACCGGATATAAAACGCGCTGATGTAGGCAATTAATATACAAAGTAAGTCCCCCAAGATGAGCAGAAATTTATGATTTCTTGTATCATCCATACTATACATGTTAAAACCTCTTTCTTTCCTTCGTCACAATTACTAATGTAATGCTTTTCATACCATTGTCCATTATAATCTTTTTAGTGGACCTATGCTATCCTTTGCAGAAAATTGATTCATTAAAGTAATAGACGAAATCAAAGGAAAAATGTTACAGAAAGTAAACGTCTCTGTCTATTGAAAAACAATTTTGCTTTGTAAGTACTGATTTACTCCTTCGTATAAAGATATTTACCTGCATGTGTAGCTCCTGTTTGCTGTTAAATAAACTTGTTATCATCATCGCTTGCACTGATAGAAAGATTTGGTCCTGGAGGATTCGCCTTTGTTTATTAAATACCCGCTTTCGGTACTCAAACACATTGTTTATACTTAAACATAATATTTTTTATTAAGTCTCTGTCTGTTGCAAGGTATTGCTTTCTTCTTAGAGTTTCTTTTTGGTACAGTTTATATACAACTACTGTCGAATGAATAATCGGCTGTCTGGGAGGACATTATTTTGAAACAAACAATGGAGAAGCTCTGGTATGCCTCTTCAGAGAAAGCTGCTCTGTCTGGAACTTTTCAGGCCCCACCGAAAGCTGTAAAAGGAGACAACGGATATATTGTACTGATCACCTTCGGAAGTGCAGAAGACCGCTCGATCGTGACTTCGGGTTCAGACGATAATTATACCCGCGCTGTCCATAAGGCTTATGAGGCTTACAAAGAAAAGGAAAGGCCCTTATCACTGAAGCTCGATGTTGTGACAAGAATTCGACCCCACAATCAAAAAGCTGCATTCACATCAGATGATGCTCGACTTACATACCGCGGCGGCCGTGACGGTATTATGATCCACCAAAATCCCGACATGATTTTTTCACCGGAAGAAGTTCAAGCTTACCGTCTTGTACGAAGCAGACGACTCCAAGCTGAAGGCCTCGCGCATGCGTGCAAATATCATCCCCAGATCACTCATGCAGACCTTTTTTCCGCTCCAGCGGACGTTCATATTGTCCGTACTACTTCTTATTATATTGATGAATTCGGTTATTATTCGCTGACAAATGGTAGACGGCGGTTCCGTCCCCTTACAATAGAGCATCTGGAAACCGCCGTGAACCTCACAAAAGACAATTACTTTAAACATGCGGTTAATGAAAATGGACGTATTACATACGCCTACTACCCACACACTGATTCCGAAGCAGAAGGATACAACATCCTTCGTCACGCCGGCACTGTCTACTCAATGCTGGAGCTTTACGAGTGGAGCAGGGACAAAAAAATTCTTGCAGCGGCAGAAAGAGCTTTGCATTATCTAACGACATTTGCCCGTCCTCATAAGATTAATGGAGTGGACGTAAATGTCATTGTGGAAGAAGATGTGATCAAACTCGGCGGCAATGGGCTGGCTGTGGTAGCCTGTGCAAAATACACCCAGGTAACCGGCAGCAGGGAATATGTACCGTTTATGCAAAGTCTGGCTTCATGGATGGAGGAACTCCAGCGGGACGCTCCACGACTTAATGTTCATAAACAGCAGTATTCCACCGGCACTATCATGGATTTTGAGTCAAAATACTATCCAGGTGAAGCGATCCTTGCATTAGTCCGCCTTTACGAAGTGGATGGCGACAGCCGCTGGCTCGACTATGCTGAAAAAGAAGCACGCTATTTAATTGAAGTACGGGACCGGGAAGCCGACACATCTACTATTTCGCACGACCACTGGCTTCTTTACGGTCTTTACGGTCTTTATCGTTACCGTCCACTTCCTTTATACCGAAGTCACGCTTTTTTCATTGCAGATGCAATCGTGGAAGCTCAGATGACAGACCCTGATAAAGTTTCCAGTGAGATGATGGGCTCCTATAAAATCAAAGCAGACATCCCAAAATCCACTCCTGCAGCCTGCAGAAGCGAAGGGCTTGGAGCTGCCGTCCGGCTGGCTGGACTCGTTAAAGACCATAAGCGTGCTAAAATATATCGACGATCGATCCATTATGCTGCGGCATTCCAACTACAGATGCAGCTATATCCCGAATCCGTACTTTATTTTCCGAATAAATCTCTTTCTTTGGGTGCCTTCCGTGCAAGTCTTCGTGGATGGGAACTGCGAAACGACTATACTCAACACAATATTTCCAGTCTGCTTTCCTACAGGGAGATTATCGACAGGATGAAAGAACCCGAACAGACGGCACTGGGACTAGTTGAAAAAACACGTGACAATGAGAAGTACCCTATGAGGCTGAGGCGTTCCAACCGGAGAGTTTTCAATGAATGTATCAAACGCGGAGCTGAGTGGCGCCTGCATGATGACGGTACCTTCGACCTTTACCGGGGCAGTCTTTTATATACTATCGAAGACGGAAAAGTTCTCGATGCAATGAACACGTCCCTCGCTCTTAAATGTGTGAAGCGGAAAGAAGTTACTAGTGCACTCCTTCGAAACCGTCAGCTTCCTGCCCCTGAAAATTCTTTGTTTCAGTCCGGGGATCTTGAACGGGCTTGGGCCTGGGCGCAGCCAATGCTGCCAATTGTTGTGAAGCCGGGCGGGGGTTCTAAGGGACGTGCTGTCAGTGTTGATATTATGACTTATGATCGCTTTAAGGAAGCTTTTTTCACAGTTCTTGATACAGACCGGGATGTATTAGTGGAAAAATATATCGAGGGCGATATTTACCGCTTCACCTGCATCGGCAGCAAAATCGCTGCCATTGGCCGAAGAAGACCACTCCAGGTAACAGGAGACGGAACTTCTACAATTCAAGCATTAATCGAAAAGAAAAACGAGGAACGACGACAGCGTAATATATTGGGTCATAAAGAAGTTACGCTTACAAAAGAAGCCGAAAAAACACTCCGTGATGGCGGGTGGAAAATTGATGATATTCCTTCTGAAGGGGAAATCGTTTTTATAAGACGTACATCCCACGTTTCTGCAGGCGGCGAAGCAATTGATGCAACGGATGAGATAAGCGGTGCAGTAAAAAGAATTGCAGTTGAATCTATTCAGGCCATTCCCGGACTGCACATGTGTGGAATGGATGTGATCATTGACAGGGATGGCCAGCCGCACATTTTGGAAATTAATAATGATCCAAACATTACAACACATATGGAGCCGTGGGAAGGAAAATCCATCCCTGCAGCCAGTATGATAGCAGAGGCTATGTTCCCAGAAAGTATATGATGCTGGTAAAAAGCTTAGTACCTCCTCTTCTGCCTTTATGGTAAAGTGGAGTCTGAATGAATTTTACGAAAAGGAGTCAATACTGTGGAAAAACTACTTTCAAAGATTTTTGACGCTGTTAAACAAAAAAGTACAATAGAAACTATTGATACGGAACTGAAAAATGCTTATCGGACAAAGGAAAATGAACTACTTGTATACCTTTCTGTCGGCAACAAGTACACGAGAGCCTTTGTATCAATGGGCCGTGGAAAAACAATGAAAGAGGCCGTCAATGAAGCAGTCGAATCTTACCTCCATTACCGTTCCAGACAGCTGAAGCCGATTTCAGTGAAGCTTGATGTTGTTACAGAAGTCCTGCCCGGCCGTAAGGAAGGCAGCCGAATCAACATTAAAAAAGATGAGATCCTCTACCGTCGGGGAGAAGATGGATTTGCTTTTTCAGACGACCTGCGTATTTCTTTTCTCCCTGAGGAAATCGAAGCCTATAAAATGATCCAGGACCGCCATCTGGTAAAAGAGAATGCTTTCCTTGCTTTCGAAAAACATCCGCTTCTGTTTGACCAGAAAGCAGTCAAAACACTTTTAACAAATGAATTTATGGATGTCTTTAAAATACGCACTGATTCCCACTACTATGACGAAAACGGATATCTGAAACTGTACCGCGGCCACCGCTTCTTCAACGATCTGTCGAGACAGGACCTGGTGGATTCAATTACTCTTGCAAAAGATAATTACTTTAAGCAGGCTGTAAACAGTAAAGGTAAAATTGTCTATGCCTATCAGCCGCATAACGGCTCCCAGGATGCAGGCTATAACATTCTCCGGCATGCAGGTACTACCTATTCCATGCTGGAAGTGCATGAAATGATGCCGGATGACAATCTGCTGGATGCAGCCAAAAGAGGCATTAAGTTTTTGGAAACCAAAGTTAAAGACATAAAAATTAATGGGAAGCAGGCACAGGCTGTTGTGGAAAAAGGTGCAGCAAAACTCGGCGGGAACGGTCTTGCCATTGTCTGCCTCGCTAAATACACTGAACTGACAGAGGACCAGCAGTACGTTCCGCTTATGCAGAACCTTGCTGTCTGGATGGGTGAGCTTCAGGACGAATCCGGGAAGTTTGCGACACACAAGCAGAAAATTGCGACTGGTGAGGACACCGGATTTGTCTCCCACTATTATCCGGGGGAAGCAATTCTTGCTATGGTACGTCTTTATAAAATTGATGGAAACGAGAAGTGGCTTGATCTGGCTGAAAACGAGGCCAACTACCTTATTACAGATCGGGATAAAAAGGAAACAATCGACACCATCGCTCACGACCACTGGCTTCTTTATGGTCTTAACGAGCTATACCGGGAACGCCCGAAGGAAATGTACTTGAAGCATTCTTTCTTTGTGGCAGACGCGATGGTCCACGCGCAGCGTCTCGATAAGAAAGAGTACAAGCGTGAGTGGCTTGGTTCCTATAAGCAGCCCGGAACTCCCCGGTCCACACCAACTGCATGCCGCAGCGAGGGCCTTGGTGCCGCTTACCGTCTGGCATCAGATCATGGTTACGAGGACAAAGCCGCTTCCTATAAAGCCGGCATTCATGAAGGTATTAAATTCCAGCTTCAGATGCAGCTCCGGCCGGAATCAGTACTCTACTACATGAACAAGCGTCTCTGTCTAGGCGCTTTTCATGCCGGCCTGAAAAACTACGAGCTTCGTAATGACTATACGCAGCACAACATTTCCAGCCTTATTTCCTATGCAGGTATTATTGATAAGTAAACAATTAAGGCCCTTCCGTATAAGACGGAAGGGCCCTTTTTTCTATAGTAATTTGAAGCATCAGGCTTAAGCAGTATTCTACATTTCGATCTGTGTTACCTTTTATATGCCAACAGGACTTACCTGGACTGATAATATTTTATGGATGCATATAGAAAAATTTCCTCATAAAGGTATTTCACCCAACATATCACCTCTTATTGTTTATTTTTCGTTAATTCAGGTAGTATATCTGGTATAATAAGTCATTGATATAGGAAAACTGATCGTTCGTTCGAAGGGACATTGTAAAATTCTTCGCCTTTTAAAGAGCTTCATTGTCTTTTTATTTAAAATAATTTATAAAATTGCTTAATTTACTGAACAGCTGATGACGACAGTTGACTTCCTTTGATAATATTGTTGAGCAGTACAGGAGACTCAATAATTGATATATAGTAATAACAAAAGATTTTCACTTAACTTGATGAGGTGTGGATGATAATGAGTAAGCCATTTACTATTACTTTTGCCGGAGATACAAGCCTTGGAGACTGGTATCTTCAAAAGCCGAACCGAGCAGCAGAGAGAGAACGACTGGAGCAGGACCCCTTTTCTTTTCTTGAACAGACCGCTGCTTTATTTAAAGAAAGCAGTTTTTCGATTCTTAACCTTGAAACAGTGCTTGCGGAAAATCCCTCCGGGTTTCTGGAAGGAAAGCAATATCCAAACTGGGATCACCCGGAGCGCACAACGAAAGTACTTAAAAAACTGGGCGTTGACGCTGTCAGCCTGGCCAACAATCACACAATGGACTTTGGGACGGATATCCTTATAGACACGATAAAACAGCTGGACCGCGCAGGAATTAAAAGCTTCGGTGCTGGTTCTTCTAAGTCTGAAGCCGTCAAACCACTGAAGATAGAGGTAAAATCCGGATTGAAAAAAAATCATGTATATGTTTTTACCGGCATGAAAGCTTCCCGCCGCTACCGGGAAGACTATGGATTTATGGCTAAAAAAGATAAGCCCGGCATCAATTCTCTTAATGAAAATAGGATGATCCAAAAAATTAAGGAAACGCGGGCGGAAGACCCAGATGCCTGCATTGTCATCTGCCCTCACTGGCAGGGATCGGACTACAAATGGATAAAAGCGGCCAACGAAACGAAATGTCGTAAATTTATTGATGCCGGGGCTGATTTTGTATTTGCCCACGGCACTCATATGGCAAACCATATTGAAAAATATGAAAACGGCATTATTGCTTATTCCATCGGCAATTTTGTTTTCAATTCACCCGGCCGCTATGCGAAAATGGACGCTCCCCCGTACAGCCTGATTGTACAATTAACAGCAGAACATACAGATAATGGATGGAAATTCCAGCCTGCTTTCTATCCAATTGTAACGGATAATAGGAAAACGGGTTTTCGAACACGTTTTGCTGAAAAAGGAGAAGCTGCAGCGCTGCTTCACACCATTAATCAAGTGCAGTTCATCGGGGAAAATGAAGAAGTTCTCTGTGAGCAGAACGGCCTGCCGGCTTTTATTCTGCCACCGGGGCACAAAAATATTAAGCTGACTTCAGATAAGGTAGAACAGCTCCTCCCACATTCTGAATTGACTAAAAACACTGATCTATCCGAAGACGATACGTTTAATGAAGAAGTTTATAACCTGGAAAAAATCCAAAATAAAATTCATCATTATCTGAGAGATTATTATCAAAGGTTTGCACAAAACGAATCAGTAAACCAAGATGAAGAAAAGTTAAAGAAATTGTCTGAAGTAATAGAGAAGCGGTTTATATCACATGGCTTCCTAAAAAAATTCGAGAGAAAAAAAATCCCTTTTACGAATGCTTTTTCTTTTATTGATATCATGGCGGAAGAATCTGCTATGCGGAAACTAGGTTATCAAAACTACTCCTGGGAACTGGACCGCAAAACGAAAGCCTTTCGTTTTGCAGATGAAATTAACCTTCGGAGGCCTAAGACTTCATCGAAGATTTTCACTTTTGATGAAGTGAAAGATAAAGAAGCCCCTGTTGTTATTAAACCAGTGCAGTCAACAGGTTCCAGAGGCGTTTATCTGATTTTTGATGATAATGTCATCCTGTCTGCAAGAAGCAATAAATACCTTTCCAGCCGGGAAGAGATGGTGACAGAAATGCATGAACCACTGGAAGCTGTCCACCACGGTTATCCAACTGGTCAGCTCCAGAAAGATGAGTGGATCACAGAAGAACTTATTCTGCGGGAAAAAGGCTCGACTGCTCCACCGCTTGATTATAAATTTTACTGCTTTTACGGCGAGCTTCTTTTTGTACTTGAAGCAGACCGCTCTGATGATACCGGATTCAGTGTATGGAATGCGGACGGATCACTGGCGGTGACCGGCTGGCAGGATGAAAAGCTGCGTGAAGGTGTTGGTTTCGATCAGGAAGATGCCGACGAGGCCCTTCGTGCAAGTTTGGAAATCCCAGCACCGTTTGTGCGGATGGACATGCTGAAAAGCCATGACGGTATCGTTTTCGGTGAAGCGACTCCGCGCCCTGGAAAGTATCATCTATTTAACAAAAAGTATGATCAACTCATGGGTAAAGCTTACCGGGAGGCAGAAGCACGACTGCAGCGCGATCTGCTGAATGGCAAAGAATTCAACGCATTTAAAAAGCACTTTCAAATTAAATAGCATCCATTTTTGACCCTGATTGTTCAGGGTCTTTTTTATATTCATACCACTTAATGGAAGTATATTTAAAAAAACTGCCAGACTGGGATTTGTCTGGCAGGTTTCAAGCTGTGTCCAACCGTACTTCACTTTTACTGGGAGAGACTGAAAATCCGGCGGCTCTGCTTTTTTATCGCTATGTTAAAGCATTCGCTGACGGCTGGAGAAACACTTCGCTTTCAACCGGCCTGCCGTGGAGGAGATTTTCGGGCAGGCTGCGCCCTATCCTCCCATCTCCTTCTTCCACGGGCCGGTTTCCGCTCCGTTTTTTCAGAGAGAAAAAGTTTCGCTTTTCATAAACGCTGTTCTTTATTCCGTAAAACCGATGCCCGGGCAGAGTCGCCTGCGG
>PWLM01000020.1 GCA_003560495.1 Bacillus sp. (in: firmicutes)
AAAAAGCCTCTCCTGAATGGAAGAAAGGGCGGAATCAACACGTTTTTTAGAAGAGAAACCTTCTTTTTATTTTCCTGCTGGAGCTGCAGCAGGCGACTCCGAGGCGAGATAGGACGAGCTGAAGATCCATTTCTTCCGAGCATTGGGAGGAAGAAATTAGCTGAAGCCGGCCCGCCCGGAAAGCGTCCTGCGGAGGCGAAAGCAGGAAAATGCATAGTCATGTATAAAAAACACTTTATAAACAGCCTGAAACGGCATCAGGGGCTCACCCCGGATGCCGTTCGTGATTTGCTTTAATGTCCTTTTACGTCTGACGAATCTTCTATTTCGTCACTGTATATACCGTGCTCTCTTGGATATTCGTCCAGCTCCGGGTCGTAGCAGGTAACCATGCCGCCTGTCATCGGCTGGCTTGTGGCCGGGACAGTGGAGCCTTCGATGTCCTCCCCTTCCGGCAGGCGGATGCCGCCATTTTCCCTCGTTTCCTGTTCCACCCGATCTGTCAGTTCCATGCCGAGTTCCAGACTTTCGGTTAAACGAAGCTGCACGTTTTCCGTGATCAGCTCAGCCGCCTCTTCTGTTTGGCCGCTGTCGAGGAGAGCTGCGGCTTCTTCTTCCAGAGACGCTCTTTCTTCAAGCATTCCCTGTTCAAAGGCTTCGATTTCTCCCGTTACTTCATGAAGGAAATCCTCGGGCCGCTCGCAGGTGAAATACATGAGCCGTTTGAATTCTCTTACAGCCGACCGTGTTGCTTCTACGTGCTGATAATCCGGATCAAGAAACTCGCTGTCTGCGTCTTTCGTTAAATAGCGGTGCTGCAGAAACTCAGGCGGCACTTCCTCTGCCGCAATCGGGATCGGTACGAACGGTGTTGTCACGGCTCCTGTCGTTGCGACCCATAACGTCTGCAGCTCTGCCGGGACGTCCGAGCGGATCTCCACCGCCTGCCCGTACCCTGAATAATCGTTGGACCATCTAGGATCACGGACGAGCGCGAGCATATCCTCAAGGCTCACTTCTTCCAGGGAAGCTACTTCCTCTTCCAGATTAGGCGGAATTCTCTGCGCCGTATAGTGATCGTCCTCTTCCTCCACGCCTTCCCCAGGGAACGGCTGGCCGTACACGTCCTGCAGGTTCAAATAGTCTCCTTCTTCCGGATCCCACCATCCCTGCTCTTCAGCAAACTCAACGATATTCGATGAAGCCATAAAATCGTCATTTTCTTCAAAGTCTACCGGGAAATCGTGAATATACCCGGGATAGGAAACTCTTATTTCATCGGAACCGAGCCGTTCGGCGGCCCACAGCCCCTCGCCCCCGGCATAGTTAATAAACACCCATCCTTCTTCTTCATCCGCGAACATATGAGAGTTCCCACCGTACGTTGTATAGCCGTATTCATCAATCAGCCCGCCGATAATTTCTACCGCCTCAGCAGCACTGTCCGCTCTTTCCATCGCAATGCGGGAAAGGTCACTGTACTGCGGCCCCTGCTGCGGGTCCGGTGTCATATCCACGAGTTCTTCCCTCGACGGCGACCAGATGTCTCTTCCGGCCACTCCTTTCTCGTTTAATCCCCCGTTCGTGAGCGGCGGTGGAAAACCTGCATATTCCGAGTAAGTAGAACTAATATACTTGTATGTCTCTTCCGCCTGCGGAATTTCAATTAATTCCCCCGGAAGATTGGCGTCCTCCGTGACTCCAACTTCAATCGTGGAACCCGGCGGGTGTTCCTGGGCCGGCACGATATCTATCCAGTGGCTCGACGGCTCGTGCCCGAATCCTCCCAACAGCGTATGTCCGCTTTCCGTTAAATCACTTCCTACGTAAAACCCGATACTCTTGGACTCTGTTTCCGTCAGCTTTTCGGATGCAGATAAATTATCTTCCTCCTCCTGCATCATCCCCGCTGCATAAAACGCCCCGGCTGCCACGCTGCCTGCTGCTCCTGCCAGTAACCATTTTCTTTTCACCGGACATGCATCTCCTTTTGTAAAGATAGAATCTCCCGGAATCCCACATCTCATAATTTTCTGAATTTTTATATAATTATACTGTTTTATCCTGCAAAGTCAAATTCAGGCTGAATACTTCAATAATTTCCCTCTGTCAAAACAGCTGATAAAAAGGGTACAGTAGTGTAAAATCATCGTATAGATTATTTGAAATTTCAGAAATACAGACCTTTGTAAATAAGAAACACATTTATGTATAGGAATGATACTATGTGGAAAAAAATATTGGCAGCGGGCGCTGTGCTTGCCGGGATGTTCCTCATTTACTTGTGGATCGGCGGTGCGCTGATATTACAGCTTACCGTACCGGATGCTGAGGAAACGAGTGACCGGGCGGGACCGGAACGCTTTTACAGCGAGGATCCTTCCAATGATCGGATCGCGTTGATTCATGAACGGGTGGAGTCCAAGCAGGTGAGGTCGCATTTAAAGGAAAATGCCGGGGAGACGCTCGATGTGACGATGTTCAAAATTACCGACGGGACAGCGGATCTTCTTTTTTACACCTCCCTTCTCGAAGCAGCCGACAGAGGCGTTCACGTCCGTGTCCTGCTTGACGGCCTGTTTCATAATCTGCGGGGAGATAAACGCGGGATAGCTGAGGCTTTTGTGCATCATCCCAACATGGAGCTGAAATTTTTTGAGCCGGTTAATTTATGGAAACCATGGAGTCTTAACCACCGGCTGCACGATAAGCTCATTATTGCAGATGATCACTTCGGGATGATCAGCGGCAGAAATATCGGGGACCGCTACTTTGCTCCTCAAGGGTTTGACGGAGCAACGGACGACCGGGATGCCGTTATTTATAACCCTTCCGGGACGGAGTATGAAGACAGCGGTGTTTTTCAGATGCAGAATTATTTTGACCTCGTATGGGATCACGAATACGCCCGTGAAGCAGAGCCGGGTCAGGAAAAGGCTGCGGAAGAAAGCCTGGATGATCTCCGCTCCCAGTACGCAGCGTTTCAGGAAGAATACGACATCCTTTACAACAACGACTACGACTGGGAAAACAGAGCACATGAAGTCCGAAACGTCACTTTTATTCATAATCCGCTTGATAGAATGAATAAAGACCCGTGGGTGTGGGAGGACCTGACCGGTTTAATGGAGGAAGCAGAAGATTCTATTATTATGCAGAGCCCTTTTATTATCCCGTCGGATTCTTTGACGAATCACCTGAATATGGGCAATGTTCAGGCTGGTGTGCAGATGGTAACGAACTCTCTCGCTGGCTACGCCGAACCTTCCGACCTACTCCCGCTATGCGGCTCACCGGCTGGATCTTGCTGCTTCGGAAGCGGAAGTATATGAATACCAGGAAACGCGGAAATCCATCCACGGAAAATCGTATGTGTTTGATGACCGTCTCAGCGCTATCGGATCGTTCAACCTCGATCCGCGGAGTGTTCACCTCAGTACAGAAAGCATGCTCGTTATTGACAGTGAAGATGTAAACAAAGAGCTGCGCGCAGAAAAGGAATTGCTAATTCACGAGGAAAGTCTCCGGGTGAAGGAAGACGGATCCTATGAGGAGAACGAAAATGTCGAAAAAGAAGAGCCTTCTTTTACAAGAGAAGCCGGCAGACGCCTGTGGACTGCCATCACTTTCTTTTTTGAACATCTTTTCTAAAAAAACAGCAGCCAGCAAAAAAGAAGCCGGGAGAAAAATTCTCCGGCTTCTTTTTTTAACTGTTTTGTCTCCGCAGCACCTGGGAGAAGTGGTTGGATACCTCTTTTATCGCGTCTGCTGCCTGCGGATAGTAGCCGAGCTTTCGGACAAAGGCATGGTCCATTCCTTTGTATTCGAAATGCCGCACCGGGATTCCCGCATCCAGCAGCTGGGTGGAAAACTCTTCCCCCTGCACCCGGAGAAAATCGAATTCTGCCGTCACGAGCGTAACAGGAGGAAGATTCGTCTTATCTTTACGCAGTAAAGGAGAAACGAGCGGCAAATGCACATCTTCCAGGTTCGTCAAGTACAACGTCTGAATGAAAATGAGCGATTCCCTCATTGTCACAAGCTCCTGATGAATTAACTCGTAATCTTTTGTCGTATCGTACTGCTTAATATTCCAGGTCTCCCTCGATACGTCCGACAAATCAACAAGGGGGCAGAGAAGCCCTATATAGCTGATCGTCCACGGCTTATCTATACTTAAGTGATGGACGCCGAGCGCAAGATTGCCGCCGACGCTGTCTCCCACAATACCGATTTTCCCCGCATCAACATTAAACTTTTCAGCATTTTCATAAATGAACTGCACAGCTTCGAAACAGTCGTCGAGCCCGTCCTGATAAGGATGCTCCGGTGCAAGACGGTACTCCACTCCCACGACGACCGCATCGGCTTCCTGCGCAAGAAGCCTGCACATATTTTTCATGACATCGACATCCCGCTCAAAAAATCCTCCGCCGTGCAGATAAACGAGAACCGGCTTTTTTTCTATCGTCCGGTTATATATCCCAAGGGAAATTTGGCGGTCCGCTAAACTAATTTTCGTTTTTTCCGAACGGATACCGCTGCTCAAATCTTTACTGTTCACTTCCACCCTGCTGCGGGTAATCTCCAGATCATCAATTTCGAGCGGACGTCTTGTTTTCGGATCGGTGTCTTCTGCAAGGAATTTTCTTACTCTCGGATCCAGGCCGCCGCTCCCTTCCTGAAAAGGGATTTCCTTGTTAAGAATATTTAACCTTCCTTTTTTCGAATGCATTACTTTTGTTTTTAATCTTCCTGTAAGCTCCTCATGGGTATAATTCATGACGCATTATCCTCCTGATCAAAACATCCGGGCAGGTGTTCTCCAGCTATCGGTCTGTTCTTATATTTGCCAAGGCATTCCCGGGGCTCTGCAGGCTTTCATAAAACGGTGAGCACAGGAATTTCCTCTTCAAAGAACTTAATCTCCAAAAAGCCTGTGTAAGAACATCACTTTATAACTAATGGCAGCGAATTTCACCTGCAGCGCATCGGACCTTTATCTATAGTAACTGTTAATTAAGATTCCACCTCCTTCCACAAGTTAAACGCGGGAAGGGAAAATTAGTTAATTATTCATATATAAATGAGGGAGATTTTAACAGGTGGAGAAATTTACTTTTAAAGGGACGTCTGAAGATTTAAACAGCCTGAAAGGTAAAATTTCTCAGCGTTTTTTCTGCATTTCTTTGATCGAAGACGAAGGTTTCTGCCTTGATTTATAAGGATTTATACGTACTCTTATTAACGTCCTTCAGAAAATCACCTGTTCTTCGAAAGAAACGGCCTTCGTTATACGCGTTATCGTTGAATATGAAGAGTAATACGTCCGTGACACAGCGTCTCATTACTAAAGATCTATCGCAGATTTACCTAAATTATGTAATAATAAATATAAACGAACCTATAAAACGAACAAAGGAGGTGTGGAAATGGGAAATCTGTTTATTTTGTTATTTCTTTTTTCCGGTCTGGCACTTTTGGCAGGTATGATTAAACCGGGCCTCGTATTAAGATGGCTCCCGGAAAGTGGAAGAAACAGAAAACAGGCTGCTAAATATTTCGGATCCGCTGTTGTATTGTTTTTCATTTTAGCAGGAGTAACCCTGGATCCACCGGAAGAAAGTGCGCTGGACGAAGAGAATCTTTCTCAAGAAGTGGAAGCCGGAGAAAAAGTGGATGAGGATAGCGAAGAAGAGGCTATCCGCGAAGAAGCAGAGCGTAAAGCGGAAGAAGAGGCCGCTCGTGAGGAAGCAGAACGTGAAGCCGAAGAAGAGGCTGCTCGTGAAGAAGCGGAGCGCGAAGCCGAAGAAGAGGCTGCTCGTGAAGAAGCGGAGCGCGAAGCCGAAGAAGAAGCCGCTCGTGAAGAAGCGGAGCGTGAAGCCGAAGAAGAAGCTGCTCGTGAAGAAGCGGAACGCGAAGCTGAAGAAGAGGCCGCTCGTGAAGAAGCGGAACGCGAAGCCGAAGAAGAAGCCGCTCGTGAAGAAGCGGAACGCGAAGCCGAAGAAGAAGCCGCTCGTGAAGAAGCGGAACGCAAAGCCGAAGAAGAGAATGATGCGGCAACCGGCTCACAACAGCAGGCCGTAAGAATGGCGGAAGACTATTTGAACTACACTGCGTTCTCCAAAAGCGGATTGATCGGGCAGCTGGAATTCGAAGGTTTCAATAATGCCGATGCCACGTATGCGGTTGAAAATATTGATGTCGACTGGCAGGCGCAGGCCGTTACAATGGCAGAAGATTATTTGAACTACTCGGCCTTTTCGAAAAGCGGATTAATCGGACAGCTGGAATTTGAAGGATTCAACAATGATCATGCCACGTATGCAGTTGAAAACATCACTGTCGACTGGCAGGCACAGGCTGTAAAAATGGCGGAAGACTACCTTGATTATTCCTCTTTTTCAAGAAGCGGTCTCATCCAGCAGCTGGAATTCGAAGGCTTTAGTAACGCTGATGCGAGCCATGCCGCTGATGCTGTGGGGCTTTAATAACTGATCCTTGTTATCGATAAAAAACAGCCCCCTCGTCTGAACCTTTGTAGAAAGATTTAGACCGGGAGCTGTTTTTTTAATTAATTGCACAGAAAATTGAGCTGGTTCCAATTGTTATTTCTTCTTATCCCACGCCGCACAGCAGGAAAACAGGGAATCTTGTTTATTTACGCCGGCTCCTTCATTTTTGAAACGGACCCTTTTCGCCGGCACTTTAATGGATTCCCTGATCAATTCAAAGGGTAAAGACCGTTTCGGTAAAATAAGCCTGCCCCCGCTTTAAATACTACAAGGATCTGAATGGCTCCAGTATAGACACCCGCAGCCTGCCGGTATCTTCTCTGAATGCTTTTTTATTTAAATAGTCATCCGTTGCTTCTGTCCCCACCCTTTCACACCGTCGTTAACTGCTGCTTTAATATTTTCTCGACTTCCTCAGCCGGCAGTGGCGGACTGTACAAATACCCCTGCCCGAGGAAACAGCCATTTTTCGTCAAAAAATTCACCTGCAGTTCATTTTCGATGCCCTCGGCAATTAAGTCGAACTCCAAATCTTCCGCCATGGCAATCATCGTTTTTACTAATGAAGCTTTGTTGGGATCCGTTAACACTTCACGGATAAACGATTGATCGATTTTTACTAAATCAATCGGCAGACTGCTGAGAACATTCAATGAAGAATATCCCGTGCCGAAATCGTCGACGGACACTTTGACACCGAGTCTTTTAAGTTCGTGAAGCGTCGCAGTCGTCCGTTCCAGATCGTGCATAACGCTTTCCGTAATTTCCAGTCCTAAATATTCGGGAGGTAATCCGCTGTCTGTTAAAGCCTGCCTTATTTTGTCGACGAAAAAATCATCTTCAAACTGGACGCTTGAAACGTTCACAGCCATTTTTATGTTAAGCCCGGAATTCTTCCATGATTTCGCCTGTGCACAGGCTTCCTGAATGACCCAGTCTCCTATTTTTTTAATGAAGCCTGTTTTTTCTGCAATAGAAATAAATTCTATCGGCGGGATCATTCCCAACTCCGGGTGTTTCCAACGAATCAGCGCCTCCACCCCGTAAGGTTTTCCAGAGGGTAAATACACTTTTGGCTGGTAATGAAGCTTCAGTTCACCATTAATCAACGCGTCGTTTAATCCGCGTTCTATTTTTACTCTTCTGTCGAAAATATCTTTATCTTCATAAATGTAAAACTGAAAGTTGTTCTTGCCGCGTTTTTTCGCTATATACATCGCATTATCAGCATGTTTAATCAGCGCCGCTGTATCTTTTCCGTCTTTTGGATACATACTGATCCCTATACTCGGTGTAGTGAAAAACTTTCCCCCTTCCAGCAGAAAAGGTGAATTGAACTGATCGAGAATCCGGGTGGCAATATCTATTGCTCCAGCCTCCTCTATATCTTCAAATAAAATAATAAATTCATCTCCACCGTGACGGGCAACCACATCCGTTTCACGGACACTCCGGCTTATTCTGTAACTGACTTTCTTCAAAAGGTCGTCTCCAACGTCGTGACCCATTGTATCGTTTATGAATTTAAATCTGTCCAGGTCGATAAACATGATCGCTGATTTTTTGGAATTTCCTTCACAGCGTTCAATAGCTTTTCTGGCAGCCTGCTTAAAATATCTGCGGTTAGGAAGTCCTGTCAGGCTGTCGTAGTAGGCGAAATTCTCAAGCTTTTCTTCCATCTTCTTCCGCTCGGTTACATCATAAGCTACACCGTTTAATTTTATGACATGTCCGGAATCATCGAAAATCGGGTTTCCGAAAACCTCCAGCCAGCGGATTTCTCCGCTTTTCCGGAAAAATCGCCACTCACATTTTGAAGGGTTTCCTGATAAAAGTCTGTCGTAATGTTCCTGGACTTTTCCTTCGTCTTCCGGGTAGGTTCTTGATATCCACAGATCAAAATCCTGCTCAAACTCTTCCGCTGAAAAGCCGAAAGTATCTTCAATTCCTTTAGAAACGATGACTTTTTTTTCGTTCTCATCTATTGCCCATAGAAAAGTTCCGCTGTTGTTAAACAGGCTTTCCACTTCTTTCTGCTGCAGTTCCTGTCTTTTCGCCGTATCTTTTGATTTATCGTATTGTTTCCCGAGCCACCATAAAAATGGCTGAAGCAGGAGAGTGAAAATAATGATTTCCTCGTACTTCACGACTAATGTTCCCGCCACCTGGCGATACATAATCCAGATAAGGGTAATAATAATACTGACGAGGCAGACACCTATTCTTCCTATGTATTTCAATGTTCATCCCTCCATCGTCAGTGAATTCAAATTCTTCAGTACTGGCTGCTCGATAATATATAAAGATTAATTCATATTTTACATATTTTTCACCATATTGAAAGAGCGATTATAACTACTTTTGTTTTACGGTTTGGATCGTTTATTTTAACCTGCATTTAAAGAATTCATTGACGTCTGGAATAAAGTGAAGTGGTCTTTTCCTGTCGATAATTCTTCTTAACACAGCTTATTTAAAGAGGATATTTTCTAATTTCCAGCCTGTATGTTGAACTTAATAATTAAGTTTCGCTTCTGGAACCAACCGCTTTCCGGGTGGGATGGATCTTCGACTCGACCTTATTCGCCTCGGAGTCACCCCATAGGCTCTCCAGCGGCCTGTCCTCCTTATCTGTTTTTCCGGCGGGAATTCTCTGCCGTTAAAAAGGCTAACACTTTAATAGGGAAGACCACTTTCAAGGTCAGCTATTCTATCTATATAAATATTAAGTTCAATGTATATACCTTGAAAATAAATGAACGTCTGCTTTCGATTCCATGGAGAGGCTTTCC
>PWLM01000050.1 GCA_003560495.1 Bacillus sp. (in: firmicutes)
CTTCTGCTTCTTTTTCCTCCAGCCACTGCTCAATCAGTTCACCCGGAAATCCCCTGCGGTAAAGTGCCTGTTTTACTTTTTGGCGTCTTGCGTAGGGATCTTTCGATTCGTTTTTTCTCCATGCTTTTTCTCCCCAGCTGCTTACAGCCTCCCACTCCTCTTCCTCGTCAGCTTCGATATCTGCTTCTTTAACAGCTTCAAAGGCGATACTTGACGGAAACCCCCGCTGCATCAAAAACTGTACAAGTTTCTGTTCCCTCTGTCTCGCCGATTCACGGCGGTAGGAAGTCTGCTTTTTCTCAGCAAGCTGAATTGCCAGGTCAAGCTGTTCTTCCGGCGTATACTGCGATAATGATTTATCCATAATAGCATCTGCAACCCCTTTTTGTTTTAATTCCTGCCTGATTACGAGCGGACCTTTTTTCGACTGATCCCTTTTCGTACGGACGAACGAAGCTGCGAATCTTTCATCATTTACGAAATCGAGTTTCCGGAGTTTTTCTATCATGTTTTCTCGTTCCTCTGCAGGAACCTCCTGCTCCCTCAAGTAATCGTCCAGTTCTTTTTCCGAGCGCATTCGGAAAGAGAGAAAATTCAATGCACGCTGATAAGCCTTGTCCCACTCATCCGTCTGTTTCAATCGATCAATTTCTTTATCTGCCAGCTCCATCCCTTTCGAAAGTCCTTCTTTTACGAGAACATCTTCTGAAAGGGAAAAACTGTATTCTGCCGTATTATTTTTTTCGATATATATGTGGTAGCGGTGCTTCGTCTTCTTGGCTGCCTGAATTTTTGCTATTTTTGGCATGTACTCTCCTTTCTTTCCAGTTACAGGAAGTTTCAATATCCTTAATTAAAGGAATAGTTACTACACTTACGATTTTATCAGGAGGGGTCATCATGAAAGTGGCGATAGCAGGAGGCACAGGATTAATAGGTACTAATTTAACAAAACAGTTACTTAATAAAGGACACGAGGTATATATTTTAACACGTAACCCACAGAATAAGCAGGATTCTGATGGTATAAGCCACATTCAATGGCTCACTTCCGAAGCAGAACCCGAAAAAAAGCTGGAAGGGATTGATGGATTCATCAATCTTGCCGGTGAAAGTCTGAACAGCGGCCGCTGGACAGAACAGAAGAAAAAAGAAATTTTGGACAGCCGGATTGATGTGACAAAAGAAACGGTCCGCATTCTTCATGCTTTAAATAAAAAACCTTCCGTTCTCATCAACGGCTCGGCTGTGGGATATTACGGCACTTCGTTTGAAGAAACATTTACAGAAGACGATACCGAACCAGGAAACGATTTTCTTGCAGAAGTTGTAGCCCGGTGGGAGGAAGAAGCGAAGCAGGTTCCGGATGAAACACGGCTTGTGTTCAGCCGCTTTGGAATCGTCCTGTCTGCAGAAGACGGGGCACTCAAAAAAATGCTGCCTCCCTTTAAAATGGGCATAGGCGGCCGGATTGGAACCGGCGAACAGTGGATGTCGTGGGTACACGTGGAGGATGTTGCACGAGCACTCGTCTATTGTCTGGAAAATGAAAATATCAGTGGTCCGGTTAACATTACTTCGCCGACTCCGGAAAAAATGAATTCGTTCGGTCGTACGCTGGCAGAAATACTCGACCGTCCTTACTGGGCACCTGTCCCGAGCAACGTACTGAAAATTGCTTTAGGTGAAATGAGTGTATTAATACTGGAAGGTCAGCAGGCAGTACCGCAGAAACTGCTCGACAGCGGGTTTGAATTTGAATTCCCGCATCTTCATGAAGCGTTGTATGACCTGCTGAAACGCTGAATAAAATGAATGTTGAAAGGCTGCCCGTTATCCGGGACAGCCTTTTAATTCTTGCCTCTTTAACTTGTTTATCCCACCGGATAAAACTCATAGTAAAGCAGCTGATTTTCTCTTTAAATAATTTCTTTCACGATGACGTTCGAACCGCCTTTTTGACGATTACGTCCCTTACCCTACACAAACGTGTATATAAACGTTAAGATAGATATAGAAACGGCCGTCTTAACTAACAGCGGCAGCACCCATAGAAAGGGGAGACGCTACAATGACATATTTAGCACCCTGCTTTTTAGGCAGAAAAGTATACGCAGACGGAGAGAAAACGAAGTATTACGTGGTGAAATACGAAGAAAAAGCCGGTAAACAGACGGTCGATGTACTTTTGTTCGATCACGAACAGCCTGTTATATTCGGTATAATGGACTTTCAGGGGAATTTCCTGGATTCTTTTTTTCTAACAGATAAATCCACGAAAGCTTCCGGTGAAGCTTTGGAACGCTGGAAGGAGATTGACTCCCGAAAAAAGCAGTACCGCGTCACCCAGGACGATTTAAAGGATGCACTAAAACCCGAATCCAAGGCTAAAAAGAAAAATAAAAGAATAAAAAAGCTTCTTCACGACGAGCATCTTGAAGATATTAAACACCAGTGGCCTTCCCGCCTTCTGACACTTCAAAGGGAAGAAGATGGCGCAGAAGATTCGCTGATTATGGAAACCCTGGCCGAAGCTCTTGGGACGGCCAATCCGAAAAAGGCGTACTTGTTTCTCCGCTTCCACCGGATGGATGGCTTTATCCCTCCGCTCGGCCCATTTACAGCAAAACACCCGGAACTCGTAGAAAAGGTTTCCTACGATTACTTTCACGTTGATCACGGCTCTGTACTTGAGGATTTTCTGCTTACAGCTGCGCATGAAGCACCTCTCGACGATAAAAAACTGATTGAATCAATTCTTCAGTATATTGAGAAGCTGGACAACGTGTATGGAAATAACGTGCTGAAAAAAGCTCTCACTACTTTTTCCCGTCGTCTTAAAAAAGAACAGGGGATATCCATGAAAGAATGGCTCAGTGATGTAACAGCAGACAGAACGCTGAAAAAATCTGTTGTACAGGCTCTGAAAAAAGCTTAAGAGCCGGATGTAATGTTACAGCAGACAGTTAAATAAAAACCGCTCCCATAAAGGGAAGGATAGTTTTATACAGAAAAGCCTGTCAGGCCTGACAGGCTTTTCTGCGTATTGATTAAGTCTTGATTTCAGAATAATGATTCCTGCGTATAGCTTTCTCCTGCGCCCGGCCCTGCCGTACGACTCGGCTTCAGCTGTTTTCCAGGCGGTCCTTTGTTTCAAGTATGTGTCCGCCTCGCGAAATCCACAAACTTAAACTTATCCGGCCGGTGCCTTGATTCCGTATACTGAAACAATCTGGCATCGTCAAAATAAACATAGTTTTTCACTACTACAACATTGCTGTAGCCTCCCAGATCCAAATACTCTCTGTCCTCTTCGGTCGGTTCTTCTACAATAATCTCTTTTTTGGCAAAGCTGATCTTCATATGAAGAACATTTTCGATGTAATCGTAGATCGAGCTCGCACAAATCTCTTCGGTTAAATTTTTAACGTACATCTGTTTCAGATAGTCTTTGTCGAAAATGATTTTTTCTCCGTCGATTTCTCGTACTCGGTAGACTTTCCATACTTTTGATCCCGGGGGTGCCTGCAGCTGCTTCTGAATTTTTTTATCTGCTTCAATGAGTTCCAGCTTCTCTACGTAAGTTACGTGCCGGTTTCCAAGACTTGAAGCCAGTTCTTTAAAGCTCACGAGGCCGGAAACTGGAAAATCAAATTTGGCAGCATCAAGAACAATAGATCCTTTTCCCTGTACTTTTTGGATGAAGCCGTTTTGAGCGAGCTGATTCAATGCTTTTCGGATTGTTTCCCGCGAGGCTTGAAAAGCTTCCATCAGCTCGTGTTCTGAAGGCAGTTTTTCGCCCGGTGGGTATTCACCATTCTGTATTTTTTCAGCAATCTGTCTGTAGATGATTAAATATTTATTCTGCATAGCCTGTCTCCATTTTCGAATTATACTTTTTTCAGATGATAAACAAAGGATTCATAAGGGCGTACCGGCATTTCTTCCTTCCACTCAGTATCATTATAATTCGACAGGATCAGCTCTGCCTTCATTTCTTTCAGCTCATCCGGCACTTGGAAAGTTGTTTCTTCTTCATAAAAATGGCTGACGACGAGCAGTGTTTCATGATTGTAATTTCGAGTATAAACAAAAAGACGCGGGTCCTCTTCCAACAGAAGCCTGTAATCTCCGTGGGTGATAATATCCAGTTTTTTTCTCGCATGAATCAATGCCTGATAGTGATAATATATGGATTCCGGATCTTCAACTGCCTGCTTTGCATTAACGGAAGTGTAGTTGTCCGCAGTAGGAATCCACGGTGTGCCTGTAGTGAATCCGCCGTGTTTTTCTCCGGTCCATTGAACCGGAGTACGTGAATTATCCCGGGACTTCGCCTTAATGACCGGCATAATTTCTTCATCCTTCCAGCCTTCCGCTTTTTTGGACTCGTAGAAATTCAATGTTTCCACGTCACGGTACTGGTCTATAAAATCAAAATTCGGATTGGTCATTCCAAACTCTTCTCCCTGGTAGATATAAGGGGTCCCCTGCATCATGTGAATAGTTGTAGCAAGCATTTTTGCTGACTCCCGGTGATATTTCCCGTCGTTTCCATAGCGGCTTACAACACGGGGCTGATCATGGTTGCACCAGAATAGTGCATTCCATCCTCCTCCCTCATGCATCTGCACCTGCCATTTGGAAAGAATATCCTTCAATGCCTGGAAGTCAAAATCAGCTACCGCCCATTTTTCTCCTCCTGGATAATCTACTTTCAGATGATGGAAATTAAACGTCATGCTGAGTTCGTTCCGGTCCGGGCGTGTATATTTAATGCAGTGGTCTATCGTTGTCGAGCTCATTTCACCGACGGTCATGGCGTCGTATTTCGAAAAAACTTCCTGATACATTTCATTCATGAATTCATGTACCCTTGGTCCATCTGTATAAAATTTCCTTCCATCGCCGGGAGCTGTTAAACCATCGTCATTCGGAAAGTCCTGGTCTTTGGATATCAGGTTAATCACATCCAGCCGGAAGCCGTCTACTCCTTTTTTGAACCAGAAATGCATCATGTCGTATACGTCCCGGCGCACCTGTTCGTTCTCCCAGTTCAGATCAGCCTGCGTAACGTCAAACAGGTGAAGGTAGTACTGACCGGTTTTTTCGTCATATTCCCAGGCATTGCCGCCGAATTTGGACTGCCAGTTTGTCGGCTCTCCATCGTCGACGGGATCTTTCCATATATAATAGTTCCTGTACGGATTGTTTACGGATGAAGCAGACTCTTTAAACCACCGGTGCTCTGTTGAAGTGTGATTTACGACAATATCCATTATCACTTTAATGTCCCGGCTGTGCGCCTCTTGTAAAAGATTATCAAAATCGTCCATCGTACCGTATTCTTCGTGGATGTTATAGTAATCGCTTATATCATACCCATTGTCTTTCTGCGGAGAAGTGTACGGCGGGGTCAGCCAGATCACATCAATACCCAGGTCTTTTAAGTAATCCAGCTTCTCAATAATCCCCGGCAGGTCTCCAGTGCCATTTCCCATTGTGTCATTAAAACTCTTTGGATAAATTTGATAAACGGCGGCTCTGCGCCACCACTCCTGCATTTCTGCCATGTTTGTCATCCTCCTTTAAGTCTCTGTTTCCATTATAACTTGTATATACATGTCAGTAAAGCTGGACAAAAGCACATAAAACCTTACAGAAGGGTTACCCTGTTCTGTAAGGTTTTATGTCCTGGAGCTGAATTTCCTCTGCCTGCTTACGATCCGAACATTGGTCTGTCTTTTTGATCGAATTCCACTAAAAAAGGCACTCCGAAAAACAGGATGATAAGAGCTAACGTACTTGTAAGCAGATACAGCCCATCACCAAGGTCAAACAGCGTTCTGACAATAAGAAGCACAGCGATTACAAGCAGGAGCACAGCGCTTTGTTTCTTTCTTGCAGCAGGCGTCTGGTACAATTCTTTTTTGCATCCGGGACAATTCTTACTCCGGTTTACTGTCAAAAGTTCACGGTATTTAAATCTGTACCCGCAGAAGGGACAGACCGTTTTTCTTTTCATCACTGACACCCCCATTCAAAAACTACATAATTACCCGGATTATTCGTTTTCCTCTGAGTCGACTGAGTTCTGCGTGTGATACGCAGCCCGCCACATGTGATAGGCAAGCCTGTCGATCCAATGTATTGCCTGGACAGCCCGGATGCCGTCATCCACTGTCAGTTCGTCTTTCACAGAACCGGCAAGAACTTCACGGCGGGTTTCTTTTCGCATTTCCGCTATTTTTGAAGCTTGTACTTCTGTATAACTGACTAATTGATGATCCCCGACAAATGGATCCTTCCTTCCATATTCTTCTTTTTCTTCTTCTGTGTTTGCAGTTTCAGAAGCTTTCATCCAGCGGAGACAGATTTCCTGCAGTTCATGAACAAATTTTTCCGCCTGGCCTTCCTTAAGAGCTCTTTGATAGCTTCCTCCTTCACGCAGTGCTTTTATCCAGCGGTCTGTGTGATCCATAGCATGAACGAGGGATACTCTGGCTTCATAAGCACCGCTGGAAGCAGAAGGCTCATTCAGACTCACTTTAGTCAGGAATTTCTGCATTTCCACCAGCTCCGTTTCCACTTGTCTCAACACCTGGTCTGCTTGAGCCGTGACGGTGGACGTTTTTAATGCTGATGCTGTAACAACCGCGCAGTCTCTCATCATCCGCCGCAGTGTTCTTCGGAGTGCTTCGACAGCTACAGGACCCAGCTCTGCTACACTTTCATCAAGATAGCCGAGATACGTTTCTGTTTTTCGTTCCGGAATGAGGCGTTTCACCATTTTTTTGAAGTACGGATAAATCATTAAGATAAACACTACGCCAAGTATATTAAAAACAGTATGAAAAACGGCCAGCTGCACCGCTTCATCTGTCAGGGAAAATACTTCACTCAGGAACATCACGAAGGAAACTAAAACCGGAAGAAGCACTACTGCGAGGAGCCCGGTTATTAAATTAAACAGAATGTGTCCTGCAGCTGTCCGGCGCGCGGCTGTTGTCCCGCCTACTGATGCCAGGAAAGCTTTCACCGTGGTACCTACATTCTGCCCTATAACAAGAAGAGCTGCCTGGTTAAAATCGACTGCACCAGTGTGAAGAGCAGTCAGTGTTGTTACTACTGCCGCACTGGAAGACTGCATGACGACAGTCATCAAAAAACCAATACCGATAAGCAGCGGGAGCCACCACCATGCCTCTCCCTGCAGTCGGGACAAATCAAAGAAATCTGTAAAACCCGACATGCCGCTCTGCAGCACGTCAATACCGAGAAACAAAAGTCCAAAGCCTGCAACAGCCGACCCCTGCGCCCCCCACTTGTTTTTTGAAAAAAGCCTCAGCAGTACGCCTCCGCCGATCAGCGGGAGAGCCAGCATGCTCATATTTATTTGAAAGCCAATGACAGAAACAATCCATCCTGTACTTGTACTGCCGATATTTGCTCCAATGATTACGCCGAGTGACTGGCTGAAAGATAGCAGCCCGGCACTTACAAAGCCGATCGTCATAAAAGTAGCTGCACTGGAAGACTGAATGATCCCAGTAATTACCGCTCCGGAAAGTATGGCACTGTAAACACCCCCGGTGAAACGGCGCAGTATATCTTTGAGCTTCTCTCCGGCCATCGCTTTGAGACCTTCTGTCATTAAATTCATACCGAGCAGAAAGAGTCCGATTCCGCCTAAAATCATACCGAAAGTTTCCAGGATCATCCCCCCTGCCACTTTGTGTCTCCGCATATTATACCAGAGAAAATTAAAGTTTCCTTTTTTATTCCCTTTGATCTTTTTGTTTATTTTTTGCAAATTTGTGGTAAATGTATAAGTAATAAATCTAATAGGAGGTTCTGATTATGGCAAACCTATTCCCGAAAAAAAGGCGAACAGACAGCATGAGTTTTCCGAGTCTTTTTGAAGGCAGTCAGCTCGATGACTTATTTGACTTCAGTTTTAAAAACACGTTCCCAAAAGTCGATGTTAAAGAAAGAAACAATCACTACGAAATCATAGCCGACCTTCCCGGTTTCGATAAAGATCAGGTTATTGTTGAATACGAAGACGGTTATTTGACAATCAAAGGGGAACAGGAGCACTCCAGCGAAACGAAGGACGAGACCGAACATTTCGTCCGTAAAGAAAGAACATATGGATCTTTCCAACGGAGTTTTTATGTAGGCGAAATCGATGAAAACGACATTAAAGGTAAGTTTAAGAACGGACTGCTTACTCTTGAAGTGCCAAAATCAGAGGAAGACGACCACAAACATCAAGGTAAACGAATCAGCCTCGATTAGTCCGATACTGGTGGAAAAAAGCTGTTTTCGGCTTCTGAAGCGGGAAACAGCTTTTTTTCTGACTGTTATATCTGTGGACAGAGAAAAACATTTACCGGTTAAAATAATTCTGCCTTCTTTTCCCGTTATTTTCATTCAGTCGGTTCCATGGTAGGATTAATTCCTTATTAAGCTTTAAAGGAGATTTTTCTGCTATGACGATTACTGCATTTGGAGCGATGGCCGGACTCCTCTCGGCCATCGCACTTATATTGATTAAACTTCCTCCTGTCTATGCACTTCTTCTCGGTGCCGTTCTTGGAGGAATTATCGGAGGAGCCGACCTTCCCATGACTATTTCCTTCATGATGGGAGGGGCGGAAGGGATGATTCCTGCTGTTTTGAGAGTACTTGCAGCAGGTGTACTGGCTGGAGTGATGATCGAATCTGGAGCAGCTTCCTCCATTGCCTCGGCAGTTGTTAAAGCTCTCGGTGAAAAAAGAGCGCTGCTTGCACTTGTACTTGCGACGATGATTCTTACTGCGGTCGGAGTATTCATCGTTGTAGCTGTTATGACAGTTGCTTCTATAGCTCTGGCCATTGCCTATAAAGCCCACCTCTCAAAAGCAGCCGTTCTTCTCGCCATGGTAGGCGGCGGCAAAGCAGGAAATCTAATCTCTCCCAATCCGAATACGATTGCGCTGGCAGATGCTTTTGACCTCCCTCTCACTACTGTAATGGCAGCAGGGCTTCCTTCTGCTTCCGCAGGTGTGGCAGCAACTTATTTGATAGCTAAAAAACTCGGAGACCGGGGAGCATTCGTTGACAATAAAGAAACTCCCGCCGAATCTGTTCAGCTTCCTTCTATAGGAACAGCCCTCATCGCTCCGGCACTCGCCATTTTTCTGCTCCTTTTAAATCCTGCCGCCGGTATTGATATCGATCCGCTGATTGCTCTTCCGGCCGGAGCAGTAGCAGGAGC
>PWLM01000151.1 GCA_003560495.1 Bacillus sp. (in: firmicutes)
CGACCGCGGGGATCACTATGAAAAATTCTCCGGCATAAACGACGCTGTCCATTCATGGGGAGGAGCGGTGACTGCCGGCGTTGGAGCTGGAACCTTCCTTTTAACAGGAATTGTCATAAGTACAGGTTTTGGAGCAAGGAAACGAGAGATTCGTACTATGCGTATGCTCGGGGCCACTTCAGGCTTTATTTGGAGGCCTTATATTACAGAAGGAATTTTTCTTGGAGCAGCCGGGGGTCTGGCAGCTGCCGTCTGCGTGCATTTTACGTATGAAAGGGTGTATCAACTGTCAGAGGGAATGGTGCTTGCCCCGAATTCTTTTTGGTGGACCTCCGGCGCACTTATTATTGCAGGAACAGCGGCGGGGGCCGGTGGAAGTCTTGCCGCTTTTTTAAGGCTTATAAGAACGTAAACAGCTTCCGGCAAAAACAGGAGGGCAGGTAATGAAAAAATTAGTATTTCTTATAATGGGAGTGATTTTTTTTGTTTTTCCCGAACAAATTTATTCAGAAGAGAGAAGAGCAGCGGAAAGTGCACCGGGGCTTTCCGATTTCACAGAAGAAATAGATGCTGTTGAACATAAAATAAAAAAGATGGACGAAAAAATTATTGCCCTGTCTGAAAAATCTGCTCTGCAGGAAACAGAGGTGCAGCACATGGAAAGGGCTGTAAAGGAAGCATCTGAAAAAATAGCGGAAGCAGAACAAACACAGAAATTTCATGAACAGCAGGTGAAAGAAAGACTGAAAACTTTATACAGGAGCTATATAGAAACCGAACCTGTAGAAGAGTTTTTTTCAGTACAAAACAACGAGAATTCTCTGAACGGATTTTATTACATAAAAACACTGCTTTCTTTGGATTATAAAGAGCTTCAAATCTATTCCTCAGAGACGGAAAAAAGTAAAAAGAATAAAGACCAGCTGCTGGAGATAAAAAAAGAGCTGACAGAAGAAAAAGAAAAAATGGAAAATACGGAAGCGCAGCTAATAAAAGAAATGGAAGAAAAAGAAATATACCTCAACTCTCTTTATTATTCGGAAAAAGAAATGGAAAACAATCTGCTGCTTCTTGAAAAAGAAACGGATAATACTGTTTCTCAGGAGAAACCAGAAGAAGAGCCGATAGTGGAGGTTCTTGTGAACAACCAGATAAAAGAGCCGGAATTAACTTCACTTAAAAACTATGGGCAGTCGGAAACAGAATTTGCAGCAGAAGAAAGCTTTGAAAAAATAGAAGACCTGGACGAAGTGAATATAGTGATGGGATGGGAAAGAGCTGTGCCGGAAAAAGAAATAAACAGTCCAGGACCGGAAGAGGAGAAAAAACTTATAGATGAAGAAGCTGCTGAAAAAGAAGACCAGCCTCAGGAAGTTTCCGGTATGGCGAAAAGCGTAATTTTTCACCGTCCGGCAGACGGGAGGATTACCTCTCCTTTTAACCCTGCGAGAATCCATCCAATTACCGGGGAAGTGCGTGCCCATAACGGAACAGATTTTGGAAGGGATGGAGGAACAAACATTTACGCTGCAGAATCAGGCATTGTAACAGTATCAGAGTGGCGGAAAGGTCTGGGAAATGCCATTCACCTTGCTCATACGATTGACGGAAAAACGTATATCACTGTTTACGGCCACCTGGCCTCGATGCACGTAAAGGAAGGGGATTATGTGGAGCGTGGGGAAATTGTTGCAGTCATGGGTACTACCGGTCTTTCAACGTGGGTTCATCTGCATTTTGAAGTACACCCGGGCGGCTACCGTGGAGGAGAAACAGCCGTCGATCCTGAGAAGTATCTTCCGTGATCACGGAAGTGAATTCCGGCAAAACGGAAGAAAGGAGGGTGTACGTATTCCGGATATATTTTCTCAACACAAAGTAAACAATATTTATACTGAAACGATAGGCCTATATGCCCTGTGGAGTATGTGGAATTTTGTGTAACACGTGTGTCTTTCTTTCCTGTTTTTTATTCAGTCTGTTATGATAACGGTAAGTTACAGTTAATAATAGGGGGACTTACAGGCAATGAAAAAGAGGTGGGCATATGAAAAATAAAATTTTACTGCCGCTTGTATTTGTACTGGCCCTGCTTATTGGAGCAGGCGGAACATGGGCTTTTCTCTCCATGGACGAGGAGCAGAGTTCCGGAGAACAGGCTTCTGTACAGGACAATTCAGAGCTGGCAGCTTCCTCTTCCGATGAAAGCGGTGGGGAAGAAAGAATACAGCAGGCAATGGAAATGATTCAGGAGTCGTATGTAGAGGGCGTAGAAGAGGAAGAGCTCATCGAAGGAGCTATTTCCGGTATGCTGGAAACTCTGGATGACCCTTACTCTGTTTACATGAACGAATCGACAGCAGAAGAATTTATGGAATCACTGGACTCTTCTTTTGAAGGGATTGGTGCGGAGGTCAGCATGACGGACGGCCGTGTCACCATTGTTGCTCCTTTCCGTGATTCCCCGGCAGAAGAGGCCGGTCTCCGTCCCAACGATCAAATTCTCGAGATTGATGGAGAAAACATAGAAGGACTTTCTTTGTATGACGCAGTGCTGAAAATCCGGGGGGAAAAAGGCACGACAGTCACTCTGACAATTGACAGACCGGGAGTTTCCGATCTGATGGAAGTGGACGTTGTGCGTGACGAAATTCCGATTGAAACAGTTTACGGGGAGGTCGTAGAAGAAGACGGAAAGCAGATCGGCGTACTGGAGCTCCGATCGTTTTCGGAAAACACGGCAGAACGTTTTGAGGAAGAACTGACAGAACTGGAAAGCCAGGGTATTGATGGTTTAATCATTGATGTCCGTGGAAATCCGGGAGGCTTCCTGCAGAGTGTGGAAGACATTGGGGATATGATTATTCCCGGTGGTGAAACAGTCGTGCAGATTGAAGACCGCGACGGAGGCACAATGGAACACGTCTCGGCTCTTGAAGAAGAGAAAGAGTATCCGATCGTCGGTCTCATCAATGAGGGAAGTGCTTCTGCTTCGGAAATTCTTGCTGCAGCCCTTCACGAAGCAGGCGGACATGAGCTCGTCGGAACGTCTACCTTTGGAAAGGGAACCGTTCAGCAGACACTGCCGATGGGAGATGGCAGTCAGCTTAAATTAACACTTTTCCGCTGGCTTACGTCAGACGGCAACGATGTTAATGAAGAAGGTGTTTCTCCAACGGTCGAAGTCGAGCAGCCGGACTACTTCTATGCATCACCGGTGGATTCCGAAGAAACACTTGAAATAGATATGCTGAATGAGCATATTGAAAATGCCCAGATCATGCTCGAAGGTCTTGGGTATGACCCGGAACGGACGGACGGATATTTTGACGAAGCAACGGAAGAAGCCGTGCGTTCCTTCCAGGAGGACAGTGATCTGGAAGCAACAGGAACAATTACTGAAGAAACAGCTGACAGCCTGCAGGAGCAGGTGATAGAAGCAGTGCAGGAAAAAGAAAACGATGTACAGTTTCAGCGGGCTCTGGAACTGCTCGCAGAATAACAGTAACAGGAACTGTCTCCGTGTATCGACTGCTGTCGATCCGGAGACAGCTTTTTTGTTGCACATAAAAGCGTGGTGAACGTACGTTCGCAGTTTAAAAAATATCATGATATAATTGATAATGAAGACGCTCGAAAGGGTAAAGGTATAAGGTGAACCAAAAACAGTGATTTTTACTTCAGGGAACGAATCCCAGGCACGCTGCTTTTGAGACAGAACTTCAACAGAGCCGATGGAATAAGACGGAACGGGAAAGGATGAAGGAACGTGGCTATTGCAGCACATCCATTTAATATACAGGCAAAATACGAACCTGCGGGCGATCAGCCCCAGGCGATAGAGGAGATAACGAAAGGAATAAGAGAAGGGAAGAAGTTTCAGACCCTTCTCGGAGCCACGGGTACAGGTAAAACGTTTACAATGTCCAATGTAATACAGCAGGTGAATAAGCCGACACTCGTCATAGCCCATAATAAAACGCTTGCCGGACAGCTTTACAGTGAATTCAAAGAGTTTTTTCCGGACAACCGGGTGGAGTACTTCGTCAGTTATTACGACTACTACCAGCCGGAAGCCTATATTCCCCAGTCGGACACGTTTATTGAAAAAGATGCGAGCATAAACGACGAAATAGATAAACTTCGCCACTCGGCAACAAGTGCTCTTTTCGAACGGAACGATGTGATTATCGTAGCCAGTGTTTCGTGCATTTACGGCCTCGGTTCGCCGGAGGATTACCGGGATCTTGTCGTGTCTTTAAGGACCGGTATGGAAAAAGAACGGAATGCCCTTCTTCGTCAGCTGGTCGATGTTCAGTATCAGAGAAACGATATCGATTTCACACGGGGAACTTTCCGCGTGCGGGGAGATGTCGTGGAAATTTTCCCGGCTTCCCGGGATGAACACTGCCTGCGGGTGGAGTTTTTCGGGGACGAAATCGACCGGATTACAGAAGTCGATGCGCTGACAGGCGAAGTTCTCGGTAACAGGGAGCATGCGGCTGTCTTTCCGGCTTCCCACTTCGTCACCCGGTCGGAAAAGCTGGAGAAAGCGATTGTAAATATTGAGAAAGAACTGGAAGAAACTTTAAAGGAAATGCATGAAAAAGGAAAGCTTCTGGAAGCACAGCGGCTGGAGCAGCGTACCCGTTACGACATTGAAATGATGCAGGAACTCGGTTACTGTTCAGGCATTGAAAACTACTCCAGACACCTTACGTTCCGTGAAGCGGGAGCGACTCCATACACCCTTTTGGATTATTTCCCGGAAGATTCACTGATTATTGCGGACGAATCCCATGTCACTCTTCCACAGGTACGCGGTATGTACAATGGAGACCAGGCGCGTAAAGGAGTGCTCGTAGACCATGGTTTCCGCCTTCCCTCCGCGAAAGATAACCGGCCGCTGAAATTTGAGGAATTTGAGAAACACATCAATCAGATTGTATTCGTTTCAGCTACGCCGGGACCGTATGAAATAGAACATACACCGAAAATGGTCGAGCAGATCATCCGTCCGACAGGGCTGCTTGATCCAACCATCGATGTAAGACCGATTGAAGGGCAGATTGACGACCTGATAGAGGAAGTGAGAGTAAGACGGGAACGGAACGAGCGGGTTCTTGTTACGACTTTGACGAAAAAAATGGCGGAAGATCTGACCGCTTATTTAAAGGAAGTAGGTATTAAAGTAGAGTATCTCCATTCTGATATTAAAACACTCGAGCGTATTCAGATTATCCGTGAACTGCGGCAGGGCCAGCATGACGTACTCGTAGGAATTAACCTGTTACGGGAAGGTCTCGACATTCCGGAAGTATCGCTCGTTGCGATTCTGGACGCCGATAAGGAAGGCTTCCTCCGTGCTGAACGCTCCCTCATTCAGACGATGGGGCGGGCAGCACGTAATGCCAACGGACACGTGGTTATGTATGCAGATAAAATGACGAATTCCATGGAAGTCGCAATTGAGGAAACAAAACGGAGACGTGCTATTCAAAAAGCCCACAATGAAAAGCACGGCCTGACACCGACTACGATTCAAAAAGCGATACCGGAGCTCATTCAGGCTACGTATGCTGCGGAAGAGGAAGAAACGTACGATGTGATTGAAAAAGCACCTAAACAGAAGCTGAGCAGAAAAGAAAGAGAAAAAGTCATTGAGCGAATGGAAAGTGAAATGAAGCAGGCCGCCAAAGATCTCGATTTCGAAAGAGCGGCAGAGCTGCGTGATGTCATTATAGAACTGAAAGCGGAAGGATGATTAAGCTATGGCACAGGAAAACATTGAGGTGAAAGGAGCCCGGTCACACAATCTCCAGAACATTGATGTGACGATCCCGAGAAACAAACTCGTCGTTATGACGGGACTTTCCGGCTCCGGTAAATCCTCGCTTGCCTTTGATACTATTTATGCAGAGGGTCAGCGCCGCTATGTGGAGTCGCTTTCGGCATACGCCCGGCAGTTCCTCGGACAAATGGACAAACCGGACGTCGATTCGATTGAAGGACTGTCTCCGGCGATTTCCATTGATCAGAAAACAACGTCGAAAAACCCGCGTTCCACTGTAGGAACCGTGACAGAAATATACGACTATCTCCGTCTTCTCTATGCGAGGGTCGGAAAACCGGTCTGTCCGGAGCACGGGATAGAAATTGCTTCCCAGACCGTCCAGCAGATGGCTGATCAGCTGCTGGAATTTGAACCGCGGACGAAAATGCAGATTCTTGCCCCTGTTATTTCCGGGCGGAAAGGGACTCATGCCAAAGTACTGGAGGACATTAAAAAGCAGGGGTACGTACGTGTCCGGGTAAACGGGGAAATGCGTGAAGCAGCAGAGGAAATTGAGCTGGATAAAAATAAAAAGCATAACATTGAAGTAATTATCGACCGGATTGTCATTAAGGAAGGTATTGCCTCCCGGCTGGCGGAATCACTGGAAACAGCACTCCGCCTCGGGGAAGGGAAAGTTCTGATCGATGTGGTCGGAGAAGAGGAACTCGTTTTTAACCAGCATCATGCGTGTCCGCACTGCGGTTTTTCCGTCGGGGAACTCGAACCGCGGATGTTTTCCTTTAACAGTCCATTCGGAGCCTGCAGCCGCTGTGACGGAATCGGTCACAAGCTGGAGGTGGATACGGAGCTTGTTGTTCCTGACCAGAACCTGTCGTTAAAAGAGCATGCGATAGCGGCCTGGAAGCCGACGAGCTCCCAGTACTACCCGTCCCTTCTTGCCAGCGTCTGTGACGAGTTCAATATCGATATGGATAAGCCTTACAAAGAACTGTCAAAAAAAGAGAAAGACATCATCATGAAAGGCAGCGGAAACAGAAAGGTTCACTTCCGGTATAAAAACGAATTCGGCCGGGTACGGGAAAAGCATATGTATTTTGAAGGTGTCCTAAAAAACATTTCCCGCCGCTATCATGAAACAGGATCGGATTATATCCGGGAGCAGATGGAACAGTACATGACACAAAAGCCCTGTCCTGCCTGCAGCGGGAACCGGCTGACAGAAGAATCACTGGCAGTAAAAGTGAACGGACTGCATATCGGGGAAGTGACCAATAAATCGATTCAGGAAGCCCGACGTTTTTTCGACGGTCTGGAACTGTCGGAAAAAGATATGACGATCGCAAGGATGATTCTGCGTGAGATTGAAGAAAGACTGTCTTTTCTCGTCAATGTAGGGCTTGAATATTTAACGATGTCCCGGGCCGCCGGAACTTTATCCGGCGGAGAAGCCCAGCGGATCCGTCTTGCTACACAGATTGGCTCCGCCCTGACAGGGGTTCTGTACGTACTGGACGAGCCGTCGATCGGTCTGCACCAGCGGGATAACCACCGGCTCATCAGAACACTTGAACGGATGAGGGATCTTGGAAATACGCTTATCGTGGTGGAACATGATGAAGACACGATGCTTTCAGCTGATCATCTGATCGATATCGGCCCGGGCGCGGGAGTACACGGAGGAAAAGTGTGCTCTACCGGTACACCGAAAGAAGTGATGGAGGACGAGGAGTCCGTGACCGGCAAATATTTATCGGGGGAAAAGTTTATTCCGCTTCCTCCGGAAAGAAGAAAACTGGACGGCCGTAAAATCAGTATTAAAGGCGCGGAGGAAAACAACCTCAAAAAAACAAATGTTAATATCCCGCTCGGCGTTCTTCTCGCCGTTACCGGAGTTTCCGGATCAGGAAAAAGTACGCTGATTAATGACATTCTCCACAAGTCTCTGGCCCAGAAGCTGACAACAGCCAAAGATAAACCGGGAAGAGTAAAGGAAGTGCAGGGAATAGATCAGCTCGAGAAGGTCGTGGACATTGACCAGTCCCCTATTGGAAGAACGCCGCGTTCCAATCCTGCAACCTATACCGGTGTATTTGACGATATCCGGGACGTGTTTGCGATGACAAACGAAGCAAAGATGAGAGGCTATAAAAAAGGCCGGTTCAGTTTTAACGTCAAGGGAGGACGCTGTGAAGCCTGCCGGGGGGACGGCATCATAAAAATTGAAATGCACTTCCTGCCGGATGTTTACGTACCGTGCGAAGAATGTGATGGGAAACGGTATAACAGAGAAACACTGGAAGTAACGTATAAAGGGAAAAACATTGCAGACGTCCTTGGTTCGACAGTGGATGAAGCTCTGATCTTCTTTGAAAACATTCCGAAAATCAAACGGAAAATCCAAACTTTAAAAGATGTCGGCCTCGGTTATATTAAGCTTGGCCAGCCGGCCACTACGCTTTCCGGGGGAGAGGCACAGCGTGTGAAACTTGCTTCCCAGCTTCACCGCCGTTCCACAGGCAAAACTTTTTATATTCTGGATGAGCCGACAACAGGTCTGCACGTCGCAGATATCGCCCGGCTGCTTCAGGTGCTGCAGCGTCTCGTGGAAAATGGAGATACAGTACTTGTAATAGAGCATAATATGGATGTCATTAAAACGGTGGATCATATTATAGACCTTGGTCCGGAAGGCGGCGACAAAGGAGGCAGACTTGTTGCAGAAGGAACGCCGGAAAAAGTAGCCGAAAATGAAAAGTCCCACACAGGCAGATTTTTGAAACCGGTGCTTGAGAGAGAATTATCCAGAATGGAAAAGAAAATGCAGGCTCAGGAACAGCCGGCAAAATAAAAATATACCTCAAGCGAAACTCCCTGCCTCCCTTAACGTAATAAAGAAAGAGGCAGGTCCGCCGTCCAGGAAAAAATACGCCGGAAGACCGAGGCGGAGAATACTCGTTTCATCATATGATAGAAGCAGGAAAATTATAGAAGGGAGTGGTTCAAATGCAGGAAGAACGCCAGATGATTCTCAAAATGATCGAGGACGGAAAAATTTCCGCAGAAGAAGGTATGCGTCTGCTGAACGCTTTAAAGGATGAAGGGGGCGGGACGAAAGCTTCTGAAGGAAAGTCAGAAAAAGGGGAAGGTGACCGCCGCTCAGAAGAAGCACAGCGCAGCAGCAGTTTTAAAAAGCAGCGCGGGCCCTGGGATTACCAGCAGGCGGAAGAAAAATTCAGCTCCTTCGCTTCGAAATTCTCTGAATTTGTCGATGATGCTGTGCACCGGGTTAAAGATATGGATCTGGACTTCAATTTCGGCAGTTCTGAGGGAATTGATCATGTGTTTGAACAAAAGGACGTTTTCCTTAAAGAGGCGGATATTCACGTAGAGAACGGAAGCATTGAGCTGCGGCCGTCTGAAAGTGGTGATGTC
>PWLM01000040.1 GCA_003560495.1 Bacillus sp. (in: firmicutes)
CTGAAGTAACCCGCCTCCTCTGAGGCGGGTTACTTTTATCAACTGTTATAAATATGACGATCATTTTTAAAAGGATCGTCAGAAGATCAGATTCGTACCGTTGCTTCCGGCTCTGTACCCATTTTCTCAACGATTTCGTTGGCATCATTCAGGATTGCCACGTTTGGAGTATGCTGCCGGGCCTCTTCTTCTGCCATCCACTTATAAGAAATAACGATTACTTTATCCCCCGGCTGGACGAGTCTCGCGGCAGCGCCGTTCAGACAGATTGTTTTCGATCCGCGTGCCCCGGCAATAATATACGTTTCAAGTCTTGCTCCATTGTTATTATTTACAACCTGGACTTTCTCATTTTCCAGCATATCCACTTCATCAAGAAGATCCTGGTCAATAGTTATACTTCCAACATAATTGAGATCGGCCTCAGTTACAGTTCCTCGGTGAAGCTTTCCATTCATCATCTCACGAAACATTGTTTTCATCCTTTCTGCTGCTTCCACATCACGTTGTCAATTAACCGGGCCTGCTCATACTTGACGGCCGCTGCCAGAAGCAGCGTGCCGGTTTCTGTGCCGTCTGCTTCTTTTAGATCAGGATACGTCCGCAGTTCAAGGTAGTCCACACTGCCTGACAATCCGGCCAGTTTATTTCGCGCTTCAGTAACAGGAGCACTGCTTTTTTCATTTTGAATTTTTTCTGCTGCTTCAAGAAGCGTTTGATAAATTAAAGGAGCTTCTTTTCGTTCTTCTTCCAGCAGACGGATATTTCTGGAACTCATTGCCAGGCCATCTTCTTCTCTTTTGACAGGAACAGGGAGGATTTCAATATTTAAATGATAATCCTGTACCATGTTGCTGACGACAGCGACCTGCTGGGCATCTTTCTGCCCAAAAAAAGCTTTCGAAGGACGGACCGCCTGAAACAGCTTCATTACGACGGTTGCCACACCGTCGAAATGACCAGGACGGCTAGCTCCGCATAACACATCCGTACCCTGTACTACTTTGAGTATGGAAGTCATGGGACGGGGATACATTTCCTCCGGATCGGGAATAAACAGGATGTCGACTCCGCGCTCTTCAGCAAGCTTCCTGTCACCGCCGGTATCCCTTGGATAGCTGTCAAAGTCTTCACCTTCGCCGAACTGGAGAGGATTAACAAAAATAGACATGACCACTGTATCGCACTGTTCAGTTGCTGCATCTACGAGACTTAAATGCCCTTCGTGGAGACAGCCCATCGTAGGAACAAATCCGATAGATTTTCCCTGCCTGCTTAAATCATTCGAAACTTCCTGCATTTCACGGATCGTAGTTACTTGCTTCATGCTTTTTCACCATAAAGAGAATTGATTTTTTCTACGGGTGAAAAAACGTGGGATTTCTCTGGAAAAGATTTTTCACGAACTTCTTTCGTATAGGTGGAAAGTGCTCCCCTGATATCTTTTCGAATGTCGGCATACTGCTTAACAAACTTAGGGGTATGCCCCCCGTAATAGCCAACGATATCATGATACACCAGCACCTGCCCGTCAGTCATCCTGCCTGCTCCAATCCCTATTACAGGAATGGAAAGCATCTCCTGAATTTTGCCGGCAGCTTCTTCCGGCACACACTCCAGTACGAGCATACACGCTCCGGCTTTTTCTGCTTCCTTTGCATCATCCATCAGTTTTTTCTGTTCAGCATCAGTCTTCCCCTGGACTTTATATCCACCGGTAACCCCGACAGTCTGCGGCGTCAGCCCAAGATGACTTACTACTGGTACACCCGCATCTACGAGTGCTTCCGTATGCCTGAAAACTTCACCACTGCCTTCCATTTTCACAGCATCTGCTCCGCTCTGCTGAATAATTTTTTGCGCATTGAGCATCGTTTCTGCTTTGGAAATGTGGTAAGACATAAACGGCATGTCCGTGACGATGAATGTACCGGATGCTTTACGTTTTACAGCTTTCGTATGGTGAATCATATCCTCCATCGTAACGTTGACTGTGGAATCATAGCCGAGCACTACCATCCCAAGAGAATCTCCTACTAGAATCGTGTCCACTCCTGCTTCTTCGCAGAGTTCAGCCCCCGGCGCGTCATAGGCTGTAACCATGACAATCGGGTGCCCATCCTTTTTCATTCTGAGAAAATCCGACGTCGTTTTTTTCAACATCAACACTCCTTCTTAGAAAATAAGAAGGAAAGAACGCAGTACGCTCTACCTTCTGTCCCTGTCCGTCGGTACCGGATCAAGGCAGATACCTTTAATTTCCCGATCTTACGGTACAGTTTCCGTGCAGGAATACTGTCCGTTTTTTATTATATCAAATAAGTTCGTGAAATGTCCAAATCATGTCAGTTCAATATCTCCGGAAACGATCGAATGAAGTATGCCGTCTTCTGTACGAAGCTGCAGTATCCCCTGATCATCTACTGATTCTGCTCTTCCGGTAAAATACACACCATTTTGTTCCACCCGTACAGTTCTTCCCAGTGTGCACGTATGTTTTTCCCAATCTTTTTTCAATCCTTTAAATCCTTTATCAAGAAAGAGTTTATAATCTGAAGCGAACTGTATTAAAATCGCCGCAGCGATGTCAGCACGGTCCAGTTCTATACCGGCAGCTTCTTCAAGGGTAACTGCCGTACTTTCAAGATCACCGGAAAAATTATCCTTTTTGACATTCAAACCGATACCGACAATGACAGACCTGACCTGATCAGGGTCGGACTGCATCTCCGTTAAGATCCCGCATGCTTTTTTACCCTCGATCAGCAGATCGTTCGGCCATTTAATCTCCATATTAATTCCAGTCACCCTTTTAACAGCCTTAACGATAGAAACAGCAGCAGCCAGCGTCAGCTGAGGTGCTTTGTACGGGGGGATACCGGGTGTTAATATAATACTCATTGCAAGCCCTTTCCCTTCCCGGGTCTGCCATTCTCTTCCAAGTCTTCCCCGTCCACTTGTCTGACTGTCTGCTATAACAACTGTGCCTTCCCGTGCCCCTTCCAGAAAGAGACGCTGGGCTTCAGGCTGAGTGGATGATAGTTCCCGGTAAAAATTAATGTTATACGGCAGAAGCGCTCCAGTAAGCTGGGAATCTACTGCATGGGCAGAAAAAGCTTCCGGCGAACTTTCCAGCAGATAGCCCCTGTTACGGACCGCTTTAATGATATATCCTTCTTTTCTAAGTTTTTCGATATGTTTCCATACAGCAGTTCTTGAACACGACAGCTCTCCGCTCAGTTTTTCACCTGAAACGTATTCTGGGTAATTCTCTTTCAATACAGCAAGCAGCTTACTCTTCATTGGTTTTCTCCTTCGATATATGTAATCAGTTTTTTTCTATCGTTGGAAACTTTTCCTTTTATCACAGCCTCTTCCAATATCGACAACATCCGCCCGATCTCTCGACGTTCCATGTGCAAAAAATCTCTGCCGGAAACCTGCAGTTCCCGTACGGAGTGAATAGGAAGCTTTTCAAACTGTATAAGAGGGTCTTCTGCAAAAGATTCTCCTTTCAGCAATTTGATCAGCGCAGCGGATTGAACGACTTTTCTTCCCGCCTCATAAAGAGACATGTCATCCCAACAGTCCTCTGACAAGAATAAATGTGTTTTACGAATATGCTTAAGTATTTTCTTCGGCATTGCACGGGCCGGCCACACCGCGCTGCTCCCATAGAGGATAACAGCCCACCATTGTTCAGGAGTAAACACCGGAGTTAGTTTTTGAAGCCCTTCATACAGACTGGTGCCTTCAAAAAGTCCGAGAGGAAGCTCCTTTAACATTGGATAGACATTAATCCAGTCTCTTTTCGTGATCTGCTGTCTCCCGAGCTTGGATAATTCCAGATAAATACGCTCCGGAGGTGTTTGTTCAATTAAACCGGACATTTGCTCGTAGGAAGTAATAATTTCTCTGCTTAATGAAAACTGGAGCTTCACTGATAGACGAACTGCACGGATCAGCCGGACAGGGTCATCTTTAAAGGTTTTTTCAGCGGAAACAACTGGATGAAGTAGTTTTTCCGAAATCGCTCCCCGCGCGTTAAAAGGATCAATCACATCTCCGAAAGAGTCCACCGCCGCTGCATTGCATGTGAAATCTCTTAAGGCGAGGTCTTCTTCAATCGTGCTTCCTTTAAGTTTTGTAATTTCCACCGGCTCTCCAAATGGAAATATGAGAAACGTCTCTTTTCTGTTCCCGGCAGGCACGGTACGCCCGAATATTTCTTCAAGCTTTTCAGGACTGACAGTGGAAGCAATATCTATGTCGGCCGGCTCCTTTCCGAGAAGCCTGTCTCTGACCGCACCGCCTGTAAGATATGCTTTGTCTCCCTCCATGCTGATTCTTCCTATAATCTCCATCGCTTGCTGCCATCTTTCCATATCAGCTGTCCGCCAGTCCTGCGTATATTTTTTCATATTGTTTCACTATATCGTTTTTGTTAAATGTAGTCTGTGCTCTTTTCAGTGCAGCTTCTCCCATTTTTTTTCCGAGGGCTGGATTGTTCAATATTTTTAGAACATATTCCGCAGCTTTATCCGTATCTCCGAGTTCACATATATATCCACTTTGCCCATGTTCAATAACTTCAGGTATACCACCTATATTTGTGCCAACGGCCGGTACTCCGCAGGCCATTGCCTCGAGTATCACCAGACCGAAACTTTCTTTGGAGGACAAAAGAAGTTTAACATCACTCATCGACAAAAGTTCTGCTACTCTTTTCTGGCTGCCGGCGATATGTACTTTATTTTTAAGACCGAGGTCTTTCACCAGACGGCGGATTACAGGCAGTTCCGGGCCATCCCCAATCAGCAGCAGGTGTGTGTCTACATAGGCCGATACTTTCTGGAACGTATAAACAACGTCTTCCACCCGTTTAACTTTCCGGAAATTTGAAACGTGTACCATAACTTTAGCCTGCTCAGGTATACCCATTTCTTTTTTTACTGACGCTGCTTCTTTTTTGCGTGGATAATAAATTCTTTCGTCTATAAAATTATATACTGTATCAATGTGGACCTCGGTATTTAATAATTCTTTCGTCTGTCTGATCAAATCCCCGGAAACAGCTGTTACCGCGTCCGACCGCTCGATCCCGAAGCGGATCATATCGCTAAGAGTAGGATCGTAACCAAGAACGGTTATATCTGTCCCGTGCAGTGTTGTAACTATTTTAACTTTGCCGTCCACCATTTCTTTCGCGAGATAGGCACTGACGGCATGAGGAATGGCATAATGAACATGAAGAATATCCAGCCCTTCTTCTTTAATCACTTCCGCCATTTTACTTGCAAGCGCTAAATCATACGGTGGGTGCTGAAACACTGCGTAGGAGTTCACTGAAACTTCATGAAAATATATATTAGTTTTACTTTCATCCAGCCGGAACGGGAGACTGGACGTAATGAAGTGCACCTCGTGCCCTTTTTCAGCCAGAGCTTTTCCAAGTTCAGTAGCTACCACCCCTGAACCCCCTACTGTTGGATAGCAGGTAATGCCGATTTTCATTCTTCTTCCTCCTTTTCGAAAGGATTGTGAAGCAGCAGGGCATCCGTTTTGAAGCCTTCCGCGTAATTCACACCGGCTTCCCGTCCTGTAAGACGGTCCCGGGCACGGAGGTCTTCCAGATAACCACTGTTCAGCGGGGTTGGAGCTGCTTCCGGAAGCTTCTCGAACTGACTTTTAAAACATTGAAGAGCCTCAAACTTTTTCTCTGCTGTTTCAGTAATATCAATAGCAAAATCAGGATTTCCTACCCCGTTAATTTGATAATAGTACAGTTTTTTCGGACGCCACGCTTCTTTAAAGCCGTATTTTCTGATTCCTGAAGAAAAAAAAGCTTCTTTTACGAGCGAAGAACAGTGGGTATGGTCCGGATGCCTGTCTTCATAATAAGGTGCGAACAAATAATCCGGTCTGCCGGTTCGAATAAGATGTACAAGCTCAGCAATGATTTCATCCCGCTTGTTCAATAGTCCCCGGTCAGGAAAATTCAGGGCAACCGGTTCAAGTACTCCGAGCCTCGTGCAGGCTTTTTTCGATTCTTCTTCACGTTCTTCCACCGTTCCATTCGACGAAAGCTCCGCTTTTGTTAAGTGGACAAACTGAACCGCTTTTCCTGCTTCAGCGGCTTTGGCCGCACTTCCGCCCATCCCTATTTCAATATCATCAGGGTGAGCTCCAACTGCCATAATATCAATCTTCATTGAAATCAGGCCTTTCTTCCCCTCTTACAAGCCCTCTCCACGCCAGATCTCCTCGGCTGAGTCCTGCGATTAATATTTCAGCGGAGGCCATATTTGTAGCAAGAGGGATACTGTATACGTCGCAGAGACGTATAAGGGCATTAATATCCGGTTCGTGCGGCTGTGCTGTAAGCGGGTCCCTGAAAAAAAACACGAGGTCCATGTTGTTTTCTGCAATCATGGAGCCGATCTGCTGATCCCCCCCGAGAGGTCCTGAACGAAAGCGGTGGACAGGCAGATCAGTCGCTTCAATAATTTTCGTGCCCGTAGTACCTGTAGCGAAAAGACTGTGTGATTGCAGTACAGGCTTATACGCAGTCATAAATTGAACCAGGTCATCTTTTTTCTTGTCGTGTGCGATGCAGGCGATATTCATATAGAACCTCCTTCAGTGGACATTTTGGAACTGGGACTTCTTTATAATTGAGCTGTCTTCGTCGATGATTATTGTAGAAAGCTTTCAGCTCTGCTTTGAAGAACAGCTTAAAGGCTTCTTCCCGACAGGTGCTATCAATATACGGAGTCTTCACATTCTTTAATTTAATCAATGGCTGCCTTGAAACAGCTCGTTTAAGAGATGGACATAGCGCTGCACTCTCAGCGGGGCTTGCCCGAGGGTTTGTTCTCGACTAATTTTGTCGGGAGAACCGTCCGCCTAAATGGATTCTCGAACGGCACTGATCCTCTGGGTGTCCCCGCCTTCGTTACACAGCGTAAAATAGTTTCATTTTTTATGGTGCCGTTTTTAACTGCCTCCATGTCTCTGTTAAAGCTCCAGGTTTTTTACGCACGTTTAGTGAAAACAAGTTATATCTGATAAAAAAGCTATTTTCACCCAAGAAGCCTCCATCGTTTGAGCCCTCCCCACCAGCTTTTTAATTAGAGTTACCTTCCGTAATCAAAAAGTTGGAAAGTCAAGTTCCCTTTCTTTACGTAAGAACCATGAACTTTAACATAGCTTAATCAATAAATTCATCCAGGCCGTAGACTAGTCCGGTAGTTTCCATCACTTTCTCTACCGCAAGGCGTACTCCTGGCATAAAAGAAGTGCGGTTTAAAGAATCATGACGCAGTGTGAGGGTTTGACCCTCCCCGCCAAAAATAACTTCCTGGTGGGCTACACGTCCGGGCAGACGTACACTGTGCACCCGCATCCCTTCGTACTCGGCTCCTCTTGCATGTTCCCATGCTTCCGTTTCGTCAGGATGCCCCTGTCTCTTTTCTTCTCTTACTTCCGAAATCATCTGGGCTGTTTTCATCGCCGTGCCGGAAGGAGCATCCAGTTTACGGTCATGGTGCTGTTCGATAATTTCTACATCGTCCATATAACGTGCCGCCATACGGGAAAGTTTCATGAGCAGAATAGCTCCTATCGCAAAATTCGGAGCAATGACCGCGCCAAGCTTCTTTTTTTCAGCTTCCGCCGACAGCTCTTTAATATCCTCATCTGTAAATCCTGTCGTGCCTATTACCGGACGCACTCCATGTTCCAAGGCTTTTCTCAAATGTACTTTTCCTGTTTCCGGATTTGTTAAATCGATCAGAACGTCGGGCTGTTCCTCCGTAAAGCACGCCTCGATTTCTTTGTACACAGGAATATCCAGCGGCTCCATGCCCTCCGCCTCTTTCATGCTGATTCCATCGTAGCGGTGGTCCACTACAGCTTTTAAAGCAAATTGATCCTCGTTCACTACCATTTTTACTGCTTCCCTGCCCATATTTCCTCTGGGTCCGGCAATAACTATACTGATCATATTAATTTTCCCCTTTTTCTTTTTTTGTCCACCGGTCTTTATGCCGGGTTTTAAATTTTTTCATGACGAGGTCGAAGGATTCTTCCAGTTCAATATCAAGGGAATTGGCCAGACAGATCATCACAAATAAAACATCTCCAATTTCCTGCTCCATACTTTTCGAATCTTCCGAAGTCTTTTTTGGCTTTTCCCCATAATAATGATTAACTTCTCTGGCAAGCTCTCCAAGTTCCTCGGTTAATCGGGCCGTCATAGCCAGGGGACTGAAGTATCCTTCCTCAAACTGCGATATGTAGTCATCCACTTGTTTCTGCATTTCTTCCATCGTTTTACCTTCCATATTCATCATTCCACCCCCCTATATTATATCCAACCATATCGTAGCGGATAAAAGCGGGGAATACAAACGTTTATACCCCATTGCAGGTAAATGTTCCTTAGCTTATAATAAAGCAGGCTGGAGGTGACCGTAAAATGGTAGCAAACGTACATGCGAAAAACATCTTTTTTATACTTCTCGGCACAGCTGTGCTGTCTTTTGGGCTTGTTTATTTTAATATGGAAAATAACCTTGCCGACGGAGGTTTTACCGGAATAACGCTGATTTTGTACTTTATTTTTGAATTAAATCCAGCCTATTCAAACCTGTGGCTCAATATTCCTTTATTTATCATAGGCTGGAGAGTATTGGGCAGGCATGCTTTTATTTACACTCTTATCGGTACAGTAGCAGTCTCTGTCTTTCTATGGCTGTTTCAAGCCTATCCGGTAGTTTATATGCCGCTGCAGGATGACATGACTCTGGCTGCCCTGTTTGCCGGTGTTTTTATCGGTACAGGCCTTGGTATTGTTTTCCGGTTCGGCGGTACTACCGGTGGCGTGGACATTATTGCAAAGCTCGGTTTTAAATACTACGGGTGGAGTATGGGGCGGACGATGTTCATATTTGACGCCTGCGTAATCGCTTCTTCACTGTTTTACTTAAACTACCGGGAAGCTATGTATACGCTGCTCGCCGTTTTTGTAGCGGCAAAAGTTATCGACCTGATGCAGCAGGGAGCCTACTCAGGAAAAGCTGCAATGATTATTTCTGAAAAAGCACCGGAAATAGCAGAAACAATACTTATAGAAATGGATCGCGGGGCTACTCTGCTGCAGGGAAGAGGTTCTTTTACGGGAACCAAGCGGGAAGTTTTGTATTGTGTCGTAGGCAGAAATGAAATGGTGCGGCTTAAAAATTTGATTGCAAAAGTGGATCCCCATGCTTTTGTGACCCTTCAGGACGTTCAGGACGTAATGGGAGAAGGATTCACGCTCGATGAAAACAAAAAACCACTAGAAATATAACTCGCCTGATAAAGAAAAAGATGGCCCCCGCTGTTTGGGAAGCCATCTTTTTTAATTAATCATTATTCATCATGAAATACATTAGAATAAATCTGATTAGCTCAATTACTGCCACAAGTGCAGCGGCTACATACGTTAATGCTGCAGCATTCAGCACTTTTTTCGTTTCCCGTTCCTCATCGTTCTGGATAACTCCTGTTGAGACTACCTGATCCATTGCTCTCGACGAAGCATTGAATTCGACAGGAAGCGTGACGAGCTGGAACAGTACGGCAAACGACATAAGCACAATCCCTGCGAGCATCAGCTCCGACATCGTCAGAAGCATACCACCGATAATAAGAAAAATAGATGCGTTGGAACCAAAACTTGCCACCGGCACGAGGGAACTTCTGAAACGGAGAAAAGCATACTCCTCAGCATCCTGCATGGCGTGTCCGACTTCATGGGCTGCTACTGCAGCTCCGGCCACCGAATCACCATAATAGTTGTCCTTTGAAAGACGAACGACTTTGCTGCGCGGATCGTAATGGTCGGAAAGCTGCCCTTTAACCGGCTCGATTGACACATCATAAAGGCCGTTTTCGTCGAGAATCTTCCTGGCGACTTCTGCCCCGGTCATGCCCGAGGAAGCCGGGACTTTTGAGTATTTTTTATAGGTTGCTTTAACTCTTCCGCTCGCCCACATCGGGATGATGAGAAGCACAGCGAAATAAATTAAAAATGCTGTCATTGATCCGAACATTACCCTGCCTCCTTATAATAATTTTTGTCTAATATTATTTTATTGTTCTTAACTTCTTCTGTCAAAGAAATTGTTTTCCAGCGTCCGGATATGTTGTTTTCCGTACACTGAGGTACCACACCGACGCAATTGAAAACACACTCAGCCAGAACGTAAAATACCCTATTTCTCCAATATAAGGCAGCAGGTCCCTGGAAACCCATGGATGCATGCCGAATAAATAATCGATCATATCGTTATGAATAGTCCACAGTGCGACTACAACGAGATGCCAGTTTTTTATACGGTAAAAAGACATATACAGAAAAGCCTGGACCGCCATACCTCCATGGGAAAGAACAAGCATCCAGTGAAGGTAATTAAGCTCTGTCCCGGCAGCTCCCGCAGCAAGGTTCATCACGACAGCCCACAGGCCGTATTTAATGAGCGTAACTGCTGCAAAAGCTTCCATCAGCGGGAATCTTCTGCCCGCGATATAAAATCCAAGTACTATCGTAAAAAAAAGGCTCGCTGTAGGACTGTCCGGCACGAAAGGAATAAAATACCATGGTGTCTGCATCAGCTGCTGATCATACCATATGTATCCATAAATCGTACCGAAAAAATTTATAGTAAATAAAACGATTAAAAACCTGCGGTCTCTGAGTACCGCATACATATACTCACGCATCGCCAACCGCCTCCGGACGGAATAAATTACAGCTCCATAAGAAAAAGGAGCGGGTGACACACACATCACCCGGCTCCCTGCTGAATTATTCTTCGTCGTTTTCTTCTGCTTCGTCTTCCTCAGCATTTTCTTCGGCATTTTCACCGTTATTTTCTTCGGCGTTATCTCCGCCGTCATCATTACCGCCGTCGCCATTATCTGGATCCTGGCCGTCATTGGCAATGAAAGCTGCCATTGTTTCCAGCTCTTCATCCGATCCTTCAAACTGATCTCCCGGCATTTCTCCGAGACCATTTTCTATAATATCTATTACTTCATCTGTATCGTAATCACCCTGGAAAACGTTCGGTCCGGCTGCGCCGCCCTGCATATCCCCGCCGTGACATCCAATACAGGAATCCTGCGTCTGGTAAATTTCGTATCCTTCCGCTGATTCATCAACTTCCACTTCATCTTCTATCGCCCCCTGCTGGGCTGCTGCTTCCCAGTCGTGCTGGTCAACTGATTCCCATGTAAGGAAAATAATTGATATAACACCGAGAATCATCAGGCCGCTTGCAATCGGGCGCTTGTAGGCGCGGCGTTCTGTTCCCCCATCGAGAAATGGAGCCAGAAGCAGCGCACCGAAAGCGACACCTGGAATAACTACGGCTCCCATAACAGTGTAAGGGCCTGCCGCAAATTCGTATTTCAGAAGCTGGTACAAAAAGAGGAAGTACCAGTCCGGCAGTGGAACGTATCCGGTCTCTGTCGGGTCCGCTATCGTTTCAAGCGGTGCCGGGTGTGCTACGCTCAGTACTAGAATACCAATCAGGAATACAGCACCGACCATCCACTCCCGGAGCAGGAAGTTCGGCCAGAAGGCTTCTGTTTTTCCTGGATATTCGGAATAGTCTTTAGGTATGTTTGGCTTGCGTTCTGCCGGAATACGTGAGTCTCCGACAAACTTCATGCCTTTTCCGCGATGCATAATGTCCCCTCCTTATCTACTTTTTACAACGGTCCGGAAATACCCTGCTTACGGATCATGAAGAAGTGTGCTCCAAGAAGTCCGAGCAGTGCACCTGGAAGGAAGAACACATGGATCGCAAAGAACCGGGCAAGTGTCTGTGCACCGATAATGTCTCCACCAGCCATAAGAATCCTGGCGAATTCTCCGACAAATGGTGCAGCTTCTGCAATCTCAAGTCCTACTACCGTCGCAAAGTATGCTTTCATGTCCCAAGGCAGGAGATATCCTGTAAAGCCAAGAGCTAGAATTACAAAGAAAAGCAGTACACCTACAACCCAGTTGAGTTCGCGCGGCTTCTGATACGATCCCGTAAAGAAGACACGCAGTGTATGAAGAAACATCATAACTATAACCAGACTGGCACCCCAGTGGTGCATACCGCGGACGATCATTCCGTGGGTGACTTCATTTTGTAAGTAATAAACTGATTCATATGCATGAATAATATCTGGTACGTAATACATCGTAAGAAACATACCGGACAAAATCTGAATGACGACAACGAAAAATGTCATTCCGCCAAAACAATAAACAAATGCTGAAAAATGATGGGCCGGATTGACGTGCTCAGGCACCTCGTGGTCTGCAATATCGCGCCATAAAGGGGTAATATCGAGACGTTCATCCACCCAGTCGTACACTTTCTGTAACATTTCTGGTCCCCCTTAACTAGTCACGCTGATTGATCTGACCTAAATAAATCATGCCGTCCCGCACTTCAACCTCATACACGTCCAACGGCCGTGTAGGCGGTGTACCTGGAATGTTGGTTCCATCACGCTCGAATCTTCCAAAATGACACGGGCAGAAAAACTCTTCAGGGTTTTCTTCGTTCGTACCCCAGTTTACTGTACAGCCTAGATGGGTACAGATTGGCGAAAGTGCCATCACTTCGTCACCGTTTCTAAAAACCCATGCGGACTGCGTCTGCTCGGACTGATACCAGCCGTCGTCGAGCTCTACAGTGAAATCCACACGCTGCGGTTCTTCTGAAAGTTCATCTTCACTGAGTCCAATAGAAACAAAATCGGAGTCCGCTCCTGCTTCCAGTGCTGGATCCAATGCCATTCGAACCATGGGAGCGAGCATTCCTGCTGCCATGAACCCGCCTACACCTGTTAATGTATAGGTCAGGAACTGACGCCTTGACACTCGGTGTTTTTTCTCGCTCACGACCTTCCCTCCTCACTTCCGTTACTACACACATTTTTAAAAAATATCATACTAAGACATAAACATCATAGCTTATCAAATGCAGTCATGTCAATAAATTAAAGGTAATCATTTTATGAGAATAACATTGATTGAAAGCGTTTTTCTACGTCCACTGCTGTGTCATCAGCGGTATGATCTGCTGTGCCTGCTGTTCGATTGCCTGATGCCTTTTCCCTGGTTCCATATCATGCACAGAGAAGGCAGGAATCCACACCAGTTCCCCGGCTTCCTCCAAATTGATTTTTCTCCACTGCATATCCGCAGTTACAAACAAAAAGTACTTAAATCCGTGTTTTTCAAAATGAGCAGCCCACGCTGTCAGACGATTTTTTTTTTCTTCTCCACTCTCTTCCTTCAAATATGTAAATGGTGGAAGCAGGTAGACCCGTCCCATATACTGTTTTTCCAGGTATTCTGTTAAATATTGGGTGAATTCTCCCATCAAAACGCTTTCCTGCTGTTCTTTACCTCCAGCTACCGGTAAAAGTGGTATTACTGCAGTATCCACGTATTCCTTCGCTTTTTCATATACTATTGTATCCTGTCCTGTCCATTTCACAGCGCTTACCTCCTTTGATATCAGCTCTTTTTACGGTTGGTACTGAAGGGTCTCCACGTTTCTTCTCCGATTTCTTGCTGCAGCGGAGTTTTCTGTTCCGATAATTAATTCAGGGGGAGAGCTTCCGAGTCCTCTCCCCTGATAAAAATGTAACCAAAAAAAATCAGCCCCGCGGATCGAGGGCTTTCAATTCAGAATATTGTTTCGAAAGCTCTAAAAAAGTGCTGCGGTCTTTATGAGCAAGTGCTTCATCAATTCTGACTTCCAGATTTTTTATGCGGTGAAGTCTCACCGCTTCATCCAGAACCATCTCAGCAAGCAGATCTGTTACTACGTCTTCCTCGCTGCTGTCAGGCAGAAAAGGGTTTTCTTCCAGCACCGCTACATACTGCGGCAGCGTATATTTATTTTTGAAATTCAGCTGGATATAAATATCCTCACTTCTGTTTAAGCGGATGTCGTGAAACGACTTTTCGGCATCCATTGTTACATGATGGTTTTTATGGAAAGCAAAAGGAACCTGATCGACATCGTTTGCTGAAATCATCAAAGCTTTTGGACAGTGTTCTGCCTGCTCGACAAAATGAACGCGTTCCATCAGGATATCATCGCTCATGAGAAAGTTAAGCAGCCAGGCACATTCACGGCGTTTTAACTGGTATTTTTCAAGAAACCATTTCAAAAAATCACGTTTCTCCATGACAGGAATCGGACTATTCATTGCGATTTCCTCCCTTGTGCGGTCCGCTTAAACAAATTTGCATCCGCTGTTTATCCTATTCTACTCCCTCGGGAAAATTCCTGCAAAGAATTACACATTCATCAGGAATTTTTAAGTTCTTCCAGCCGCAGACGGATATCTTCCCTGTCAGGATCCAATTCCAGAAGTTCTTCAAGAAGTGGAACTGCTTTTTCTTTCTGACGGTTTGTTAAATACACTGCTGCTGCATCTTCAAGAAGCCTTTCATCCCGAGTGAGTGTAGTAAGAGCTGCATCCATTGCCTGGGCGGCTGCTGAAATTTCGTTTTCTTCAAACAGCGCCTTGGCACGAAAGCGTTCGTACATCGGATCGAATTCATTATAGTCGTCCAGAAAGCGTATCAGTTCAATCATTTCCTCGTAATCTTCTGCTTCATCGTAAAAGTACAGCGCCTCCTGAACAGCGGAAACATTGGAAGGGTTCATTGCTATTACTTTTTTCAAAAATTCCCTGCCTTCGCCGGTTTCTCCCCGTGAAAGCTGAAGCTTTGCCATTTCCAGGTAAAGTTCTTCGTTGTACTCATCCCGGTTGATTCCTTCTTTCAACGTTTCACCGGCCTCTTCCCACTTTTTAATGTCCATGTACGCTTTGGCAAGACTGCCGTAGGCTGATGTGTAGTCAGGATCCTGTTCGAGAAGTAAGGATAAAGCATCGACTGCCGTATCGTAGTCCTCCAGCTGAAGAGCTGTAAAACCAAGACCGAACAGGCCGTCGGACGTCTGTTCCTTTTTAAGGCCTTCTTTGTAATGTTCCATAGCTTCTTCAAACTGTCCTCCTGCACTGTAGGCTTCTGCAAGACGTACGTGCGGATCCACAGGAAGATCGTCCGGCAGTTTCCCGGAACTCAATGCTTTTTTGTAATAGCCTGCCGCCTGCTGATAATCTCCGCGGTTCAGGTAGAATTCAGCCAGCCCAAGCTGGAGGACGCTTTCTTCGGGCATAATCTCCAATGCCTGAAGCAGTTTCGTTTCAGCCACTTCCTCCAATCCCTGACTTTCATAAAGATCTGCAAGCAGCAGCTGGGCCTGCAGAAAAGCCGGGTCTTCTTTTTTAATTTCATTCAGCATGTCGAGAGCCTCTTCTTCCTTGCCAAGCTCAATATAGCATTCTGAAGCAAAAGCAAACAGCTCTCCATGGTCCGGATACCTGAACATGAGCTCTTCTGAAAGTTCTAATGCTTTATCCACCAGACCCAGCTCATAATACAGTTCTGCAATAGTTCTTTTCGTTTCGTCGTCTGCCTCTTTTATCATTTTTTCAACTTGTTCAAGCCCTTTTTCATGATACCCGGATTCAATCTGCTTAATAGCTTCCTGGAGCTTTTCGTTCATAGTACACTACCCCTTTCGTTATCTTTGCTTCCGTATTAAAAGCCGCCGCACGAATGATAAATTACTTATCATTGCAGTAAACGTCAAAATTATCAATCACAAACTTTAACAGAGCTCCGGAACAAATTCAATTAAAAAAGGTGCCCTTTTTATAACGGCACCTTTAATACATTTCTAATTCATAAGTTTTTCCAGATCTTTGTAAAATCCGGGGTAGGATACAGCTATAGCTTCTGTATCTTTCACGAGCACCTTATCCGAAGCGATCAAACCAGCAAGAGACATAGTCATGCCGATGCGGTGATCGTGAAAACTTTCGACTTTTCCACCTTTCAATGGAGTAGGTCCATGTATGATCATTCCGTCATCTGTCGCTTCACAGTCTGCCCCAAGCTCATTCAGCTGATTTACCACTGTATCAATTCTGTTTGTTTCTTTTACTTTTAATTCAGCAGCGTCTTTTATAATTGTCCTGCCTTCCGCCTGTGTAGCGAGCAGAGCAAGAACCGGAATTTCATCAATAAGCCGGGGAATCTCTCCACCGCTGATGGTGACTGCCTGCAAGGCACCGGATTTGATTGTGATATCTGCTACCGGTTCTCCACCGAGCATGCGTTCCGAATGGATGTGCATATCTGCATCCATCCGTTTTAAAACATCTATCGCGCCTGTGCGCGTCGGATTCATGCCCACATTTCTCACGGTAATTTCGCTGCCCGGGACGAGGGCTCCTGCCGCCAGCATAAATACGGCAGACGATACGTCTCCCGGAACATACACCTCAGAGCCTGTCAGTTGCTGTCCACCGGTTACTGCCGCGGAAACTTCATCAGTCTCCACATTCACTCCAAACGTTTCAAGCATCCGCTCTGTGTGATCTCTCGACTTATGAGGTTCTGTTACTCGTGTTACTCCCTGAGCGTACAATCCCGCAAGAAGAATCGCAGACTTTACCTGGGCACTTGCTACAGGTGATACATAGTGAACTCCCTGAAGAGCCCCTCCCCGCATACAGAGAGGAGTATAATTGGCGTAGTCTCTGCCGTCTATAGAGGCATTCATCATTTTTAAAGGACCGGTCACGCGTCTCATTGGTCTTCTCCCAATAGACTCATCTCCTGTCATCACAGAAGAAAAAGGCTGACCTGCCAGGATACCTGAAAGCAGGCGGACAGTCGTCCCTGAATTCCCGACATCCAGTATTTCCGAAGGTTCGTTCAGACCGTGCAGTCCTCTCCCCTCGATGCGGATCACTTCCCCGTCCTCTTCAATTTTCACTCCCAGTTTTCTCATACAGCTGATTGTACTCAGGCAGTCCTGCCCATTTAAAAAACCTTTAATTACAGAAGGTCCTTCTGCAATCGCTGCAAACAAAACAGCTCTGTGACTGATTGATTTATCACCGGGAATGGTTACCGACCCCTGGAGGGGCTTTAAAGCCGCGTCAATTGTCTTATGCATTTTCCCACTCCTTTAATTACGGAGATTCATATGTTTCATACATATGTTCTTCAAGCAGATTTTTAGCTGTAGCCAGATCTTCCTCCGACCGGAAGCTCAGGCGGAGTACTCCCATGATTCCTTCCCGCGCTTCAATGATCCGGATATTCGTAATACTGATTGCGTATTCTGCCAGTATCGCTGTCACATCGGAAATTACACCGGGATGGTCAGGAATATCGACGAACAAATCATAAAAAGGAAGCATAGCTCCTTTTTTCTTCGATGGAAGACGGTCTCTCGCTGCTTTTGCTTCTTCGAAAAAATTAAAAATTTCTTCGGTATCTGCTTCTTCCACCATTGTTTCGACTTCCTCCATCCGGGCTTTCCATTCACCGATCATCTGCAGGAGCGGTCCTCTATTGTGGATAAGAATATCTCTCCACATTGTAGGGGAAGCCGAAGCTATACGGGTAATGTCCCGGAAGCCTCCTGCTGCCAGCTGATGTACAAAAGGATCTTTTTCCCCTGCTTTTTCCAGCTGATGCACAAGCGCAGCAGCAATAATATGCGGCAGATGACTGATCATTCCAGCGTACCGGTCATGGGTTTCTGCATCTATCTGTATAAACCGGGCTTTCGTCCCCTTCAGGAGGTTTTGCAGCTGAATTAACCGGGAGGCCGGAGTATCTTTATCCGGAGTCAGAATATAAAAGGCATTTTCAAACAAATGACTTCTTGAAGCTTCGACACCGGTTTTATGAGAGCCCGCCATCGGGTGCCCGCCGATAAAGGTCACTCCCTTTTCCTGCAGTTCTCTTCCCTTTTTTACAATGGAAACCTTTGTGCTTCCTACATCTGTTACTACCGCACCTTTTTTAAGTTCCATGCTCTTTAAGCTTTCCAGAACAGATAAAGAACTTTCGACAGGCGCTGACAGAATTATTATGTCTGCATCTTTGACGCCTTCCTCGATGGAGGAAACAGCGTAATCAATTACCTGCAGGCTGTCGGCGAGACGGGAAGCACGACTGTTAACATCATATCCGCGTATGACGGCACCGGGATAGGTTTCTTTTACTGCAAGAGCAAGTGAACCCCCAATCAGGCCAAGGCCTATAATAAATATCGTTTTCTTCACAATGCCCCTCCTACTTAAGCCAGTTCAGCAGTTCCGTCCGGATAGCTTCATTCTGCCGGGGGGTCCCAAGAGTAATCCGGACATAATCAGGAAATCCAAGGGCCTCTCCATTTCGTACGATGAAGCCGGCATGAAGAAGTTTTTCATATACTTCACCACCGGGCCTGTCCACACTCATCAAAATAAAATTCGCTTCTGAAGGATAATAGGAAAATTTGTTTTCCTCACAGAACGCTTCAAACTTTTTCATTTCTTCTGCATTTTTATCTGTACAGCTGTTTAAAAATTCTTCGTCTTCCAGAGAGGCGGCAGCGGCAGCCTGGGCAGCACTGTTAGTGTTGAACGGTTCTCTGCCTGGTTCCACTGCCTGAATTAATTCTTCCCGGCCGATGCCGTATCCAATCCTCAGAGAGGCAAGTCCATATGCTTTCGAAAAAGTTCTTAAAATAAGCAGATTACTGTATTGTTCCATAAGTGCTTTCGTATCAGGAAAATCCTGTGCCATGACGTATTCATAGTATGCTTCATCACTGACAACAAGCACGTCTTCCGGTATTTTCTTCATAAAATCGCTGAACTGCTCATGATTTACATAGGTACCTGAAGGGTTATTCGGGTTGCATACGAATACCATTTTAGTTCTGCTGTTTACAGCGTCTGCCATATTATCGAGATTGTGCACGCCTGCTTCAAGCGGAACTTCTTTCACTTCCGCACCTTCTATAACCGCGTTATGTTTGTATTGAGGAAAAGTTGGCACTGCGGTTACTATGTTGTCCCCAGGATTCAAGAGGGCGCGGCAGAGGATAAGAATAACTTCGTCCGAGCCATTGCCAAATAAAAGCTGCTTTTCTCCCACCTTCTGCTGCTGAGCTACTTTCTCACGAAGCACTCTTGCGTAACCATCCGGATACACCGAAATATTTTCCAGTACTTTGTTAACTGCTGCGAGTGCCTGGGGTGAGGCTCCATAAGGATTTTCATTGGAGGCGAGCTTTACGACCCGCTCCAGTCCCAGCTCCTGTTTCACTTCTTCCATGGGCTTTCCCGGCTGATACGGGGTAAGTCCGGCCATCGACTGTTTAATCTTCAAACTGTCTGCACCCTTTCTGCTATGAATTAAGCTCTGCTATAAAGCTGCGGATTTCTTCAAGTGCAGCTTCTTTCCGAGTACTGCTGCGAAGCTCTTCTGCTCTATCAGAAATAAATTTGACGAGTGCGCTTCCTACAATGGCGCCGTCAGCAATTTCCTGAAAAAAGCGCACATGCTCTTTTTTGGATATACCAAACCCGGCGAGTACAGGAACTTCCGCTGTCTTTTTCAGTTCGTTAATTGTTTCTTCCAGTTTTTCGGCAAAATTCTCCCTGGCTCCTGTAACTCCTAGAGAAGTTACGTAATAAATAAATCCATCTCCCAGCCGGCTGATTTTTTCCATGCGGGTTCCGGAACTCGGAGCCACAAGCGATATTAAAGATATACCATATTCATGACATAATTCTCTCAGTTCAACACTTTCTTCAAAAGGCAGATCCGGAATCAGTATACCATCCATTCCGGCAGTGTTCATTTTTTCCAGTACTTCTTTAAAGCCAAGTGAAAGAACAGGATTAATATAAGTAAAGAGTACGAGCGGTACGGTAAGACCTCTTTCTCTTGCTTCAGCAGCTCCTTTGAGTGCCTGGCGGAGACTACCACCTTCTTTACGCGCCTCTTCACCTGCCTCCTGGATTACCGGTCCGTCAGCCAGCGGGTCACTGAAAGGCACCCCCCATTCTATAGCACTGACACCTGCTTCTTCCAATGTCAGCGCTATATCAATCGATGCTTCGTAAGTCGGATGACTGCTCATTATATAGGGAACAAATCTTTTCTCCGCATGTTTGAAGGTTTTTTCTGCAAGACGGTTCATTCGTTCTCCTCCAGTACTCTCTGAATTGTTTGAACATCTTTGTCTCCACGTCCGGAAAGACAGACGAGGATAATTTCTTCTTTATTCATTTTTGGCGCTGCTTTCTCCACGTGAGCCAGAGCATGGGCCGTTTCTACTGCCGGAAGAATTCCCTCCAGCTGACAGAGAGTCTGCAGAGCGGCCATCGCTTCACTGTCGGTGGCAGGCACGTAGTTTACGCGTTTTGTTTCATGAAGATGAGCATGCTCCGGTCCAATTCCTGGATAGTCCAGCCCAGCTGAAATGGAATACGGCTCGGTGATGTTCCCGTCCTCATCCTGAAGAAGATAGGAAAGGGAACCGTGCAGTACTCCTTTTCTGCCTTTGGAAAGAGTAGCTGCATGAAGCGAAGTATCCACTCCTTTGCCGGCAGCTTCCACGCCCGTGAGTTTTACTTCTTCGTCCTCAAGAAAAGGATGGAACATCCCGATTGCATTGCTGCCGCCGCCAACACAGGCCACGACTTCATCGGGAAGCTTCCCTGTACGTTCGAGAAGCTGACGTCTGCTTTCTGATCCAATTACGCTTTGAAAATCTCTTACGATCATCGGATACGGATGCGGACCTACAACACTTCCTATTAAATAAAAAGTGTCTTCCACATTTGCGACCCAGTGACGGATAGCTTCATTCGTTGCATCTTTAAGCGTACGCCCTCCTGAAGTCACTTCGATTACTTCGGCACCGAGAAGCCTCATCCGGAACACATTCAGCTCCTGGCGCTTCATATCTTCGGCACCCATAAAGACTTTACAGCTTAATCCGAATCTTGCTGCTACGGTAGCTGAAGCAACACCATGCTGCCCGGCCCCTGTTTCAGCGATAATCTGGTTTTTACCCATCTTTTTTGCAAGCAGTGCCTGTCCCAGCGCATTGTTGATTTTATGCGCTCCGGTATGATTTAAATCTTCCCGTTTCAAATAAATCCGGGCCCCTCCGAAATGTTCCGTCAGTCTTTCAGCATAGGTAACAGCAGTAGGCCGTCCCGAATATTCACTCAGTTCTTTCCATAGATCGTTATGAAACTGCTCATCCTCTTTGATGCTATTGTAAGCTTCTTCCAGCTCTTCAAGAGCGTACATTAAAGTTTCCGGGACGTACTTCCCACCGAATGAGCCATATCTTCCGAGAGCGTCAGGTGCCTGGTAGCTTTTTTTTGCAGCTTCTGACATGATCATCATCTTCCTTTCATCATTTCGTTCGTCTGTTTCGATACCTGAAGAAACATCTATACCATGCGGTTCAAAGGCGAGAAGATCTTTTATATTATCCGGAGTGATGCCCCCCGCTATGAGGCAGAAAACATTTTGTTCAGCTGCTTCCTTCGTGTAGGCAGGGACTGCTTCCCAGTCAAAGGAAGTCCCTGTTCCACCCCACGCAGCCGGTGTTTTCGTATCGATAATGTACCCGTCGACGATACCTTCAAACAATCTCATCTGCTCCATCGCTTCACTGCTGTGATGAATCGTTTTAAAAATAGTGAGTGAAGTTTCTTTTTTGAGATTTTTTACTTCGTCAGGTGTCTCGGATCCATGCAGCTGAATACCATCAATACCGGCCTGCAGTGATGTTTTCTTTATAATTTCCGGAGATTCGTTTACAAATACACCAATGAGCTTTTTACTGCCTGATGCATTGGAAATTTTCCATGCTTTCACTTGAGAGGCAGTGACCCTTCGTTTACTATCTGCAAAGATAAAGCCGATAAAATCGGCTTTTGATCGCAGAGCAGCTTTATAATCTTCTTCTGAACGTGTACCGCAGAATTTAATCAGCGTCATGAGTGCCTCCGAAAAGAGATTCCAGAAACTGCTTTTTATCCGCGCTTTTCATAAAACCTTCTCCAACGAGCAGTCCTTCGGCGCCTGCTTCCCTAAGATAATCGGCGTCCGCTTTTGTGTGTACCCCGCTTTCACTTACGAGCAGCGTATTTTCAGGGAGATACGGCTTCAGCCTGGACGTTGTTTTCAAGTCCGTTTCAAAAGTATTAAGGTCACGGTTATTGATGCCGATAAGTTCCGGGGTCACATGGCTGAAAACCTTTTCGATTTCTTTTTCATTATGCACTTCCACAAGAACTTCCATCCCAAGCTCAACCGCCTGGCTGTAGAGCTCCTTCAACTGTGGTCCATCAAGAATTGCAGCGATCAACAGGATGGCGTCTGCCCCGATTTTTTCTGATTCACGGACCTGGATTTCATCAATAATAAAATCTTTCCTCAGAACAGGCACATTTACCTGTTGTTTAATTTTTGTTAAATAGTCTGCTTTTCCCTGAAAAAAATCTTTATCTGTTAAAACAGAGATGCCTGCAGCATGAAGAGCTTCATACTGCAGGGCTGTTTCTACCGGCTGGAATTTTTCCGTCAAAATGCCTCTCGATGGTGAAGCCTTTTTCACTTCGGCAATAATTCCAAGCGGCCACGTGGACTGTTTCAATGATCGGTAAAGAGATTTCTTTGAGGTGTTTACAAGCCTTTCTGCAGGCACCTCAATTGCTGGAATTTCTTCTTTCTTTCTGGCAGTAATAGTATTGAGTATAGTCATCCTACATTAGCCCCTTCTCTCTGCATCGCTTCCAAATGAGCCAGAACCGTTTTACCAAGAGCATTTTCAGCAGCGGCCACACCCTCTTTAATGGAGTCGGTTTTTCCAGCCGTGTATAAAGCTGCACCTGCGTTGAGAAGCAGCAGATCCACAGCTGCTCCCGGTGCTTCTTTCTGAAATATTCGTTTAATAAGCGCCGCACTCTCTGACGGTGTATTTACTACCGCTTCGTTAATGGAGTGTCTCGACAGGCCGGCATCCTCCGGAGTATATTCATACTCAGTTATATTTCTTCCGTTCTTTTCTACAACAAACGTCCTGCCCTGTACAGTAAATTCATCCATGCCATCTTCACCGGCAACAAAGAGAGCACGTTCTATCGGAAGCTCCATCGACGCTTCCGCCATCTTTCGGGCGGCATCTAAACTGTAAACGCCTATCACCCGGCGGGAAGCCTGAGCCGGGTTGGTTAAAGGACCCAGAAGGTTAAAAATCGTTTTCTGCTTCAGCGCTTTTCTTACAGGAGCTACGTTTTTCATAGCTTCATGATAGACCGGGGCATAAAAGAAAGTGAGTGAATGATCCTGCAGGCTTAAGGCTGCTTCCTGTTCACTGTTCTGAAAAGGAACACCAAGTTTCTCCAGCACATCTGCGCTGCCGGTTTTCGATGAAACACTCCGGTTGCCGTGTTTAGCTACTTTAACGCCTAAAGAACTCAAAAGAATGGCCGAAGCTGTGGATATATTGTACGTTCCGGAAGCATCCCCTCCGGTTCCGCACGTATCCAGCACTTCGTAAGGAAGAGAGACGTTTTTCGCTTTAGCGAGCATTCCCTGGGCAAACCCTGTTATTTCCTCTGCTGTCTCACCTCTGTAAGCCATAACTGAAAGTACAGCCGCCATTTCTTCTCTGCTCATTCTGCCTTCCATCATCTGCATTACAATTTCCCTCGACTCAGCTGCGGTCAGACGGCTCCCCGACAAGACCTTTTCTAGTGTCATTTTCAATGACCTCCTCTTTAGCTATTCTCTGCTCTGCCAGTTTAATGGCGTATATTAAAGCCTTTGCTTTGTTTCTCGTCTCTTCCCATTCCATTTCCGGAATGGAATCCTGAACAATTCCTGCCCCCGCCTGAACGTAGGCGGTTTGATCCTTAAGAACTATGGTACGAATAGCGATGCAGGAATCCATCGCTTTATTAAAACCGTAATAAGCTACAGCTCCGGCATAAACGCCACGCGACTGCTTCTCAAGTTCCTGAATGATTTCCACTGCCCTGACTTTCGGCGCGCCGGAAACTGTGCCGGCAGGGTGCGTTGATAACAGTGCCTCAAAGGGGTGAATCGATTCCTGCAGACGGCCGGTCACTTTCGTCGTCAAATGCATAACGTGGGAAAAATAAGATATATGCATCATATCGTGTACACGGATGCTCCCGTATTCACTTATCCGTCCCAGATCGTTACGGGCCAGATCCACTAGCATTAAGTGCTCTGCTTTTTCTTTTTCATCTGCGGCAAGTTCCGCGGCGAGCTTCTCGTCTTCTTCCCTGTTTCTGCCTCTTTTTCTGGTACCGGCAATCGGATGAATTTCCAGGCCGCGGCTCTTATCCACTTTTACAAGTCGTTCCGGTGAACTTCCGATGACTTCCTGCTCCGGAAAACGTATATAATACAAATACGGGCTCGGGTTAATTTTTCTTAACACTCTGTAAAGATCCAGTCCGCTTGATCGTACCGGCACTTCGAATCTCTGAGAGAGCACCGTCTGAAATACATCACCGGCTGCAATATATTCTTTGATTTTCTTTACATCCGCTTCGTAACCTTCTTTAGTATAATTGGAAGAAACACCACGGAAGATATCCTCATTCAACGTTTCTTCCACCGGAACCGCAGGAAGTGTTCTTCCTGAACCTCTGTCAATTTTTTCAATAAGTGTCTGGATTTTCTCTACTGCTTTCCGATAGGAAGCACCTCCACCGTCTGCAGTGTTTTGAAAATGCATCAGTGTAAGCTCTTCTTTTTCATGATGGTAGGCAAGAACCGTTTCACAGAACATAAAATACACGTCGTTCGTGCTGCTTTCCAGACCTGCAGTTCTCGGTTCATAAAACCGGAATCCTTCAAAACCGAGATAGCCAACCGCTCCACCTGGAAAAGGCAGATCAGGGAGGTTTTCCGATACGTTAAAATCCTTCATCGTACGTTCCCACGCCGCCTGAAGGCTCTCCTCCTGCCACAGCTCTCTGCCTGATACGTCATAGCAGGAAAACCCTGTTTCTGAGTCCTTTAAAAACTGCATTGGATTCAGTCCGATAAATGAATAACTGGACCAGGAAGAGAGAGGATCCCTGCTTTCCAATAAAAAAGAAGCTTCTTCGTCAAAGAGTTGAAATAATTGTATAGGGGTTTTTGTATCTGCCACTACTGTAGTAGTAACTGGTATAGTCGTACTGTTTGCAGCCTGTTTTATAAATTCCTGTTCGGTTATGGAAATCATTTATTCACCTCATCCTGTCTCGAGATGAAGCATTTTAAGAGGGGGGAGTAAAGATGGAGATACCCTTAACAAGATTTTTCTAAAAAGAAAAACCCAATCCGGGCGGACGTGCGTTGTGGTCTCAGCTCATCTGCTCTCTACTCTGTCTCTGCTTCTCTCTGCTCTGCTAAACTAACTATTAGCGACTATACTAACGCTGTCTGTTCCCTTTTGTCAAGGAAAGATCCGGCCGGAGCTTTTCAGCTTCATTTAAATAAATATGGATAACGTCTTTTTGTCCCCTGTCCGTTTCTGCTGTCACCATCAGTCTGATACAAAATGGCAGGCTTCCCGGAACAGGTATCTCCCTCGCACACATTACCGGTACGAATTGATAGCCCGGCATATCCCTCAGCGACCTGGCTGGAAAAGTGGCTGTCAGATCGTCAGTTACCGTTATCATGACGTGAGAGATATGCTCCGGTGAGAGACCATTCTGCTCTTCAATTTTACGCATCAATTCTTCTGTTGCTTTCAAAATTTCGTCTTTGTTATCTCCTGCTACGGTTGTTGCACCCCGTATTCCCCTTATCATTCTGTCACCCCGTTTTCCAGCAGATGCAGCAGAGTTTTTTCTGCTGTCCTTTTCAAAACAGGCCGGCCGACTTCTTCAAGCAGTACAAAATTAATTTTTCCACCGGCTGTTTTTTTATCTTTTTTCATTAACTGTATCAGCTTTTCAGCTTCAGCCTGTTTCTCAAGGTCCAGACTGTATCCGAGACTGTTCAGATATTCACGGAGCTGCTTTTCAGGGAGTGCCGCATCCAGTTCCCTGCGGCTGAGCCTTACAGCGAAGATCATGCCGGAGGCGACTGCTTCTCCGTGGGTGAGTTTTCCATATCCGGCATAGGATTCGAGCGCATGACCGAGCGTGTGGCCGAAATTCAAATAAGCTCTTATCCCGCTCTCCCGCTCATCTTTCTGCACCACGTCTGCTTTTACCTGAATCGATCTTTTCAGAAGCTCTTTAAGACGGGTTCCTTCCAGCAGAGAAAGATCCTGGACATTGTCTATCAGCCAGTTTAAGAATTGTTTATCAGAAATCAGTGCATGCTTTACAACTTCTGCATAACCAGAACGCCACTCCTCCGGCGGCAGAGACCGAAGCATTTCCGGGTCGTATATCACCCCGTGCGGAGGATGAAAAGCACCGACCATGTTTTTTGCCGAGGGATGATTGATCCCAGTTTTCCCTCCCACACTGCTGTCGTGGGCGAGAAGCGTAGTCGGGATCTGAATAAACGGTATGCCCCGCATATACGTGGCGGCCGTAAACCCTGCAATATCCCCTGCAACTCCCCCACCAAAAGCAAGGATAACTGATTTCCGGTCCAGCCCCTGTTCCAGGCACTCTGTTATCAGCCGTTCATACTCTGCGAATGATTTGGACATTTCACCTGCGGGAAGCATTGTGTAATCCGGCCTGCTTTCCTCGGGAAATGAAGACAGTATATCTTCTATATAAAGCTTCCCTACATTTTCATCGGCTATGATAAAAACCTTCGTGTAGTCCGGAACGGCTTTTTTCACTAGCTCGGCGGTATGATGCCGGATACCGTCTTCTATCCATACCGGATAGGAATGCGAGGCACTGTGAATAAGAAGACTCTCGTTCATTTTAAAAATTCCTCGCTTCCTCCTGATAATGGTTGTAGGCAGCATGAATATCATCCATTGTGTCTGATCCGAATTTTTCCAAGAAGGCGTCTGCCAGCTCCCACGCTACTGCCGCTTCACACACAACTGCGGCTGCAGGTACTGCACAGCTGTCTGATCTTTCTATAGAAGCAGTGAACGGTTCTTTGGAATCAATATCCACACTCTGCAGAGGTTTATAGAGCGTAGGGATAGGCTTCATTGCTCCATGGACGACAACCGGCATTCCATTGGTCATTCCGCCTTCAAAGCCACCCAGCCGATTGGATTTTCTATAAAAACCTCTTCCTTCATCATAGGTTATTTCATCGTGAACGTTACTTCCAAGCATCCGGGCCGCTTCAAAACCCAGACCTATTTCGATACCTTTAAAAGCATTGATACTCATGACAGACTGGGCAATTTTCCCGTCCAGTTTTCTATCATAATGCGCAAAGGAACCTAGACCGATCGGGACATTTTCTGCAATGACTTCAACAATCCCTCCGATGGAATCCCCGTTTTTCTTCGCATCGTCAATTGCTTTCTTCATTTTTTCCCCTGCTTCTTCATCAGAGCAGCGCACTTCCGAAGCTTCCGTTACTTTTTTAAGATCTTCCACTGATGAAAATTCTTTTCGATCTGCACGAATATTGCCTATTTCGAGGACGTGTCCCGTCATATTAATACCGAACTGTCTGAGGATAACCTGAGCAAGAGCTCCGACAGCAACCCTCACTGTCGTTTCTCTCGCACTGGATCTTTCCAGAACGTTCCTCATGTCGCGGTGCCGGTATTTCACCGCGCCGTTAAGATCTGCATGCCCGGGACGCGGACGGGTAATTTTTCGTTTTACCTCCTGAGCCTCTTCTTCACTGATCGGCTCTGCTCCCATAATTTTTGTCCAGTGAGTCCAGTCTTTATTCTCTACAGCAAGTGTGATAGGCGCACCTGTCGTTTTACCGTGACGCACACCGCTTAATATCTGCACCTGATCTTTTTCGATCTGCATTCGCCTTCCCCGTCCGTAACCTTTCTGTCTCCTGGCCAGATGCTCATTAATATCTTCAGCCGTAAGCGGAAGCTGGGACGGAACTCCTTCAATAATAGCCGTCAACTGCGGCCCGTGGGATTCACCTGCTGTTAAAAATCGCATTACTATCTACCTCTGCTTTCTTTATCGCTTTTATGTGTTAAATTATCTTATCCTCTATTGTTGACGAAATCAGCTTATTTTTCAAGGGGTAATGATAATTTAAAACGTGTTCCGGGGATAAATTTCGTTTCGTATGCGTGCTTAGTTATACAGTTTCTGCAGAACCGGCACCTCCTGTGCCATCGTTTAAGTTATTTAACAAATCGTTAATCCCTCCAGGAAACTTTACTGCAAAGACTGCAGGAATTTTTAAACAATACATGCAGCTCAAAAGCTGCTCTTAAAAGGTCCACTATTCTACACCTTCCGAACGCTCTCTTTAATTTGCTTCGCCAGCAGTTCTATACCAATTTATGGTGCGTAGTAAACAGCTCTTACGTGAAGGATAACAGAACCTTACCTTTAAGTTAAACGAGACCGGTTCAAATCCGAAAATTGGTCTTAAAAACATTTTCATATGTGCTGAAGATATTAAAACTTTAATGCGGCTGCGAAAACAACAGTAAAAGTTCTTTATTATTTTTATCTTTTCATTATTTCTTACCGCCAGCATCGAAAAAGACACCCCCGGAGGAGTGCCTTCTTGTGAATCTTATACGTTCGCCGCTGAGCTTTGTTCAATAATTTCTTCACTGTTGAAGAAAAGGGAAATTTCGCGTTTTGCACTTTCCGGTGAATCCGATCCGTGGATAATGTTTTCTGATTTTAAAATGGCATAATCTCCTCGGATCGTACCGGGTGCAGCTTCCTTAGGATCCGTTTTGCCTATCATTTTGCGGGCTTCCTCGATGACGCCTTCTCCTTCCAGCACCATGGCAAACACTGGACCGGAAGTAATAAATGATACAAGCTCCCCAAAAAAAGGACGCTCTTTATGTTCTGCATAATGAGTTTTTGCAAGATCTTCAGACATCTGCATCAGCTTCGCACCGCAGATTGTATAGCCTTTCGCTTCAAATCGGGCCATTATTGAACTAGCCAGTCCTCTTTTAACACCATCAGGTTTTACCATTACAAAAGATCTTTCCATTTTGACCACTCCTGCCTGCATAATATGTAATTCTATTCCACTATAACAAAAGAAAGCCGCAGTGACAACGCTTTCAATAAAAGTGCGTAAAATACTCTGTGCCGGGGGCACAGAGTTAAAATTTTCTGCTGCCTATATAGACCGCAATCTTTTTTAAGGAAGCGTGCTGTTCTTCTTCTGGAATGATATCCAGCATACGCACAGCTTTTTCTACATACTTATCAGCCAGAGCTTTTGCTGCATCCACTGCACCGCTATCTCTGATAATGTCAATAGCCTGATTCACTTCAAGATTTTCCTCGGAAGGATTATGCATATAACGGTTAATGCTTTTTCTGAATTCCGGATTTTTCTCCATTGCATATAAGGCAGGATAAGTAATGTTTCCCTGGATAAGGTCACTTCCCGCAGGTTTGCCAAGTTCTTTTTCACTGCCGACAAAGTCCAGTATATCATCTGTTATTTGAAAAGCCATTCCTACATAATATCCATACCATTTTAATGCATATTGAACAGATGGTGAAGCACCGGATACAAGGGCCCCGAGTTCACAGCTCACAGATATGAGCAGTGCTGTTTTACGCCGGATTCTTTTCAAATACTGCTTCAAAGTCTGCTCTGTACGAAACTGATCACGAATTTGTTCAATTTCTCCAATACACATTTCTTCCATGGCGTAGGAAAGTACCGGGTGTACTTGAGGATAGGAGCTGAACGCTGCTAGTTCTGTAGCTTTTGCAAAAATATAGTCGCCGGTGTACATCGCTACCCTGTTGTCCCACTGAGACTTTATTGTTTTCTTACCCCGGCGGACTTCAGCATTATCGATTACATCGTCATGTACGAGGGATGCCATATGGATCAGCTCCAGAGGCACAGCAACTTTTTTAATTTCTTCCAGATCATACGTACCGTACTGGGCACTTAAAAGCACAAATACCGGACGGATTCTTTTGCCGCCGGCTTTAAGAAGATGAGTAGAAGCTGCACGCAGCACAGGATGGTCCGCCTGCACCTGCGCCTCTATTTCTCTTTCCAGCTTAACTATGTCCGGGCGCAGATGCCGGTATATGTCTACTAGCTTCATGTTATATCCACCTTACTTAACTGATCGTCTCTCAGCGGTTTCCAGAGTTTAATGCTTTCTGCTTTATTAATATATCCTTCTTCTGCCAGGAGGGAAAAATACAGCTCAAGTCCTTTAAAATGATCATCGGTAAGCTCGAATCGGAGATTACGAAAGTAGTCGGCCCAGAATTTTTCGGACCCTCCGGACGATTTCCGGATTTTTTCAGTCAGTTCCCGATACTCGTCCTGTTCGTTTTTTTGTCTGCTTTTATGAAAAGATTCAAACAGCAGCTGCAGTTCGTACGGATACTTACGGGCCGCTTCACTTCTTACAGCAAACAATGCATACGTCATAGGAAGGCCGGTCCAATCGTACCAGAGTGTTCCGAGATCATACGTATAAAGCCCTTTGTTTTCCCAGGATGCTTTTATCGCATCGTCCCCTATTAAAAGACAGGCTTCATTATTCTGAAGCATATTTGTAAGATCCGGTGGTTCTGATTTAAATTTCGGGAAGATTTTATAGCAGCGGTTCAAAATAATTTTTAATAAATGAACTGATGTAGCAGAACTCGAGGTAAGGGCCACATTCTGTCCGCCGAGCTCTGCGATTGGAACGCGGGAAAATAAGAAAATTGAACCTACAGCTCCTATGGAGGAGACACATAGACCTGGAAGCACTTCGTAAGCAGAAGAATTCTGGGCATATTCAAACGAACTTATGCCGCCAAGGTCCACCTCTCCTTCCGCCATCATCCGGTTCAACTGTGAAGGGACAGCCTGCTGAAAAGCAAATCCCTTATTCAGAAGCTTTTTTCGGGGGAGCTCCGAGAACATCGGCATAATATTTGTATAATTAATTTCTCCAATTACCAGGGACATTCAAAAACCTCCTCCCGCCGTTCAAGACAGCACCATTAAATCACCTAATGTGAAAGTCAGCATTAACAGGCTGATAATTCCATTCATAGTAAAAAACGCCACGTTGACTTTGCTTAAATCTGCTGGAGATACAAGCGAGTGCTCATACGTCATAATAGCTCCTACGATAAATGTCCCAATTAAATAAATCCAGCCGAGAGGAGTGATGAGTGCAAGTGTAAGCATAGCTGCAAAACTGACTACATGAAATCCTCGGGCAAACCGCAGAGCGTTCGCTATGCCAAACCTGCTCGGAATAGAGTGAAGGTTGACTTCCCGGTCGTATTCCGCGTCCTGCGTTGCGTAGATAACATCAAATCCTGCTGTCCATAAAGCTACTGCTGCAAACAGTACGAGCGCTTCCCACGTTATAGTTCCCGTAACAGCCACCCATCCTCCAAGCGGAGCAAGACCGATGGTCACTCCAAGAACTAAGTGACAGGCCCAGGTAAAACGTTTTGTGTAGGAATAAAAAACAAGAAAAAATACTGCGGCAGGCAGCAGATATACAGCCAGTACATTCAATTGGAAAGCGGAATAAATAAGCAGCGCAAAGGACACTGTAATAAATATAAGCGTTTCCGCTGTCGATAATAGTCCGGCTGGAATAGCTCTCTCTGCAGTACGGGGATTAGCTTTATCGATTTTGGCATCAATAACTCTGTTAAGAGACATTGCCGCACTGCGGGCCCCCACCATGGCAATAGTAATCCAAACCCAGTCCATTAAAGGCGGCCATCCACCATTTATCAGCATACTGCCAAGTACTGCTCCTAAAAAAGCAAAAGGGAGAGCAAATACAGTATGTTCAAACTTTATCATCTCTAATATAATTTTCAATTTTCGCATCCGGAAAACCTACTTTCGCGATTTTTCTGCAAAATGGGCGGCGGCTGCACCAGCTGAATAAGATTTTACTTCCACTGAAGAAAAACCTGCTCTAAGGAAAAGATGCTTTAAAGCAACTTTATCTGGAAACTGCTTCGTAGATTCCTGGAGCCAGGAATACTCTTTATAGCTCTTCGCAAAGATCCTTCCAAATAAAGGCATTACATAAGAAAAATAAGTCCAGTAAAGCTGTTTAAAGACGGGAGCAGTAGGCTGGGAAGTTTCCAGACATACGGCCAGGCCGCCCGGCTTCACAACACGGTACATTTCTTTGAGCACCTGAAGATAATCCGGGACATTCCTGAGCCCGAATCCGATAGTAACGTAATCGAATGTGTTATCTTCAAAAGGAAGTTCCATGGCGTTTCCCTGAATCAGTTCAATCTGAGAATAATTTTTTGTTTTATCCACACCGATGTCAAGCATATTCCGGCTGAAATCAAGCCCTTTCACTTCCCCAATTTCTCCGCATGCCTCCGCAAGCTGGATCGTCCAGTCAGCTGTCCCGCAGCATACGTCCAGGGCCTTTTCCCCTTTCTTAACATTCATTTTTTTCATCGTATCTTTTCTCCACGCTACATGACGCTGAAAACTGATTATTGCATTCATTCGGTCGTATTGACCGGAAATAGATTCAAATATATCATGTACACGCTGCTCTTTGGATTGTCGCATTGATTTATTCTCCTGTCCTCATAGATGCCATCAGCATATCAGCTTCCTGCTGAATGATGTGATAAAGAGGAAAATCTTCCTGCCCTTCCTCCTGAATCAGCCCGTATACCTGTTGAGCCAGACGTTTTCGGCTGCTGGCCGACTGATTTACAGCTGTCTTGAGCATAAAACTTTCTTCTCTGCTTGTGAGACACTGCAGCAGATACAGCCGGCGTATAGACGGAATAGAAGAAGCAAACCCGAGAAAAGCAGCTAAATGAGTTGTAAGCGCACTGCGTACTATCATAAAATGTTCCATCGCTTCTCTTTCAGAATCTGCTTCTGTTACTCTCATTTTTGCTTCGTTGATTTCCTGGATTGCTCTTGAAAACACCTTTATGAATTTTCCTTCGCCACACTCAGCCAGCAGCCTATAGTACAGGCTGCTGAAATAATCTCCGGCAAGAACAGTCAGCTGGCGTTGTTTTCTTTCAATCTCACTTGTCGTTTCCATGACTCCAATTCTGTCGTGTGTGTCCATTGCAGCCTGCACCAGCAGGGCTGAGAGTGCCACGGAATGCCTGTCATTGATCACTGTCCCGGATCTGTCCAGCATTGTCAAAATGATCCCCGCCTGAGTCGGATTCATTACAGGCTCAGGTATAAAACGCTGCACGTACGGCTCTCTCACCCGCTGATAAAACTCCGTCGTTAATTTATGTATGATGTGTACATTGTCATAAGTCGCGGTCATCCTTATTTCCTCCAAACTACCTGTGGCGCCTTCGTTTAAAAGGCTTTCAAGCCAGCTAGTATAGTATATCATAATTAATTTCCAACGAGGAAGGTACACAGCGAAGTTTTACCAGCAGATCACGTGCAGTCTGAAACAGAACCGATTGTAGTCCGAAAGTCTTTCCTGTCAATCACTGCTGGACATTTCTCCATGTGCAGTCTGAACCGTAGCGTCTCCGCGGATTTTAATTGCTGACGTGTGTTCGGTGAACTGGGCAATCATCATTTCGTTTTTATCAAGCTTCTCCGAGTGGTGGAACCGCGTATCTGTACCTCTTGTAAGTCCGATAACGTTTACGCCGTCCTGATTCGCTTTAATGACAATATAATCATTTGACTGTGCCACTTTCTCACCTCTTTTATTTAATATTGATGCCTTTGTAGTATACTGCCTGCTCGAAGCTGAGTAAAAAAACATCCGGTTATCTGATCGATAATTATCCGTATACGTCTTACTTAATTAAAGAGAGAACTTCCGCTCTGGCTGCCTCATCTTTTTTGAAGACTCCCCTTACTGCTGAAGTTATAGTCGAGGAACCAGGCTTTTTTACGCCTCTCATCGTCATACACATATGCTCTGCTTCAATAATAACCATTACTCCCTGAGGCTCAAGGGTTTCTACGAGTGAATCCGCAATAGTAGACGTAATTCTTTCCTGAAGCTGAGGACGTTTTGTTACTGCTTCCACGGCCCTTGCCAGTTTACTGAGCCCTGTGACTTTTCCTCCCTTTGGAAGATACCCAATATGTGCTTTCCCAAAAAAAGGAACAAGATGATGCTCACACATCGAATAAAAAGGAATATCTTTTACAAGAACCAGCTCTTCGTGGTCCTCACCGAAAATTGTTTTAAAGTGTTCCTTCGGATCCTGATGCAGTCCCTGAAAAACTTCTTCATACATGCGGGCTACACGTTTCGGTGTATCCTGAAGACCTTCCCGATCCGGATCTTCCCCTACTGCTTCCAAAATCATTATAACGGCTTCTTCAATTTTTTGGTGGTTTATGTGTGTCATTTGCTACTTTCCCCCGTTCCGCATCTACTGTCTGCATTCATTGTCTAGATAATAGCACAGCGCTTATTTGTAAAACAAGAAAGGTGCCTTGCTGCAGCTGGTAAGTACATTGTAAACAGCATGTTAAAAGCAGAGACAGTAAGAATTCCTTCCGCCGTATGCAGATCTAGCTTTGTCCAGCTGCTGTGCTGCTCTTTCTCCAGCTGTTCTCCCCTGAATAATCACGTTTGTAAAGCAGGACCGTAAAGAACCTCTGCAAAAAGAAAGCCCGATAAGCAGATGCTTAACGGGTTTCTTTATTACATAAGCCTGCTTATGTAATTGTATTACTTTACTGCATCTTTAAGGGCTTTACCAGGCTTGAATGCAGGTACGTTGCTCGCTGGGATTTCGATTTCTTCTCCAGTCTGAGGGTTACGGCCTTTACGGGCAGCACGCTCACGGACTTCAAAGTTACCGAATCCAATCAGCTGAACTTTTTCCTGCTTCTGAAGCGCATCAGTAATAATATCAAAAACTGCGTCTACAGCACCTGTTGCATCCTTTTTAGAAAGGTCCGTCTTTTCTGCAACTGCATTGATTAGTTCTGTTTTATTCAATCTGTTCACCTCCCTGCAAGATGTAGTAACGTCACTTTTAGTTCTAAAAGCGTTAACCCTTGATACGACGGGATAACAAGGCTTATGTTATACGAAAAAGCCCGTAAATTCAACATTTTTTATGTATTTCATTGATTTTTTATAATTTTTCTGGCGAATATGGATAATATATACAGCAAAAGGCGGGATTTGTGGTAAAACCCGCCTCGTAACTATCCCTGGTCTCCTTCAGTAAAAACTATTTCTCCATCCTTTACAGTCTGTGGTACAGAGTATGCAGGGACAAATGGAGAATGATCAACAAGCAGCCAGCGCAAATCGTCCCCTTCTTCATAATCTCCCATTCCGTATTCTTCTATATAATACTGAATATCAAGTGAAAAATCGATCACTACATCCCCCTGCGTAGTAAACAGCAGCGGCAGGCGGTGATCAGGATGAAACGGACTATCCACTACAGGTTCCTCTTCATAACCTAATGCTTCATAATCAAGCCTGAGAAGTTCGTCTCCCACTATTTCCTCCACCGGCGCATAATCGTTGGAACTGCGGTAGGAAAATATCCGCGTTTCGACCTCCTGAATTGTTCTCGTAGTGGTAAGATCAATCAATTTTACGGTCGGGAATTCCTCTACATTCACCAGTACGTACTGATAATTACCGCCATTTTCAAACGCATTTCCCGGCGGCTCATTGATATAAGAAGGAATCAGCTGAGTGAACTGCACAGGATATCTGCGAAACGTCGGAGTATCTGCTTCCCGGGTGGCAATTGGCAGCACTCCGGTGCTTTCCTGAAACTGAGTTACTGCATTCTGAACCCTGTCCACCTGCTCCTGATTCGGTCCGTGCTGTCTGCTTCTTTCCTCCTGGGGATATAAACAGCCGCTTAAAAGAATGACTGTAAGCGCAAGAAAAATCAATTGGGTTGTTTTCATTATTACTCCCGCCTTACGAAATATTCTGTCTTACTCCGGTACCGGACCACTGAAAGTTATTACTAAAACAATCAGTCCGGACACTACGATGCACACAAAGCTCATCGTCAATAGTGAGTAACGAAGCACCCCTGTCAGCTTTTCTTTTGTAAATATAGTTATTACTACGGAGAGAAACATGAGAGCCATGGCAATAAAAGATACCCACATCTTCAATAAAGGATCATCGAACATACGCTTTTCCTCCCCTCTCGGCTTTCAATTCTGCATCATTATAGCACACTATTTATTCTGATGCATAAACGTAAACTACGCATTCGGTAGAGCATTCCAAACGTCAATAAATTGTCACATATCTGGAGCCGGCGCATATAGGACCCTCCGGGATTTTTCCGGGGGGTCCTTGCTTTACGGCTCCATATGATCAAGAGGATCCCGGCCTTCTTTTTGAATGGAACCGGTCATAAGCTCCTCAACTTCTTTCTTCTTTACTCTGCCCATTAAAGCTTCCACCGCTTCTTCCACATCCTTCTCTTCAAACAGGACAGCGTAGAGCTCTTTCGTAATAGGCATGTCCACATGCAGCTTTTCTGCAAGCTGATAAGCTGCCTTGGTTGTACGGATGCCTTCCACTACCATACCCATTTCTTCTTCTGTCTGCTTTACTGACATGCCTTTCCCGATCATATTCCCGGCACGCCAGTTTCGGCTGTGGAAGGAAGTACACGTTACTATCAGGTCTCCGAGCCCGGAAAGCCCGGAGAAAGTAAGAGGATTTGCCCCCATTTTAACCCCCAGCCTGGAAATTTCAGCCAGACCCCTCGTCATTAATGCAGCTCTCGCGTTATCACCAAAGCCTAAACCACTTGTCATGCCGGAACCGATCGCAATAATATTTTTCAGCGCTCCTCCGATTTCGACACCGATCAAATCAGGGTTGGTGTAAACCCGAAAAGCCTGATTCATAAATAAATCCTGGGCTTCTTCAGCAAGGTTCATATGAAGAGATGAACATGTTACAGTTGTCGGCTGTTGTTTACATACTTCCTCGGCATGACTCGGACCACTCAGACAGACTACCGGTTTGTTATCCAGTTCTTCTGCAATGATTTCAGAGATTCTCATATGAGTTTCTGGTTCGATCCCTTTACTAGCGTGAATAAGTACCGTATCTTTCTCAAGGTAAGGCTTTATAGCCGGCAGAACTTCTCTCATCGCCTTAGTCGGCACTACGAGTACGACAAAAGCGGTCCCCGTTACAGCCTGCTCCATGGACGAAAAAGCTTTAATCGTGGAAGGAAGAGTCACTCCGGAAAGATATCGTGTATTTTTATGCGTTTCATTTATCGTTTCTGCCTGTTTTTCCGACCTGGTCCAGAGCCTGACATTGTGGCCGTTGTCAGCCAAAACAATAGATAATGCCGTCCCCCAGCTTCCCGCTCCTATTACAGCAACTTCTTTCATGTCATCATCCCCCCGCTTCCTTGGATTTAACTTTTTCTCCCAGCTTGCTTTCTGTTCCATTCATAAGCTTTTTAATATTCGAACTGTGGCGCCATAAGGATAGAATTGTTAAAGCGGCTAAAAAATAAACATAAACGAACGGGTAATTAAATACCGGGTGAAGAACTGCTGTCAATAGAGTTGTTCCTATCATAAACAGCAGTGATCCCAAGGAAACGTATCTCGTCACGGCTATTGTAAGAATCGCTATGATCCCTGCTGCCAGCGCCGTCCAAAAAACGAGTGTTGCCAGTACACCTATCGTAGTCGCTACGCCTTTGCCGCCCCGAAATCCGAAGAAAACAGGCCAATTATGACCAACAACTGCCGCTGACCCGCACAGAGCTGCAAGAACGGGATCTCCGCCTCCTGCTGTATAACCAATCCATACAGCCGCGATGCCTTTCGCACAGTCAAGAAGGAGCACAGCTATCGCCGGTCCGATTCCAAGCACACGCAGTGTATTTGTCGCTCCGGCGTTCCCACTTCCATGATCCCTGATGTCGAGTTTTTTAAGAAGCTGGCCAATTAAATAGCTGAAACTGACCGCCCCAATTAAATAAGAAACTATAACAGCTGCGATTCCCAATGAACCGACCCCCTCATCTGATACAGTGATATAAATCAGTCACTTTTTTTACGTGCAATAATCCTGATCGGAGTACCTATGAAGCCGAATGCCCGACGAATATTGTTTTCCAAGTATCTATGGTAGGAGAAATGGAGCAGGTCGGGATCGTTTACAAATAAAACAAATGTCGGTGGTGCTACAGCTACCTGAGTTGCATAATTGATGCGCAGGCGTTTACCCCCGTGATCCGTCGGCGTAGGATTTGTCGTGACAGCATCTACAATAACATCGTTAAGGACGTTTGTTTTTATCCGCATATTGTGCGATTCACTTACTTCATTCACAACTGGAAGAAGCTGATGAAGTTTCTGCTTTGTTAAAGCAGATAAAAATACGATAGGAGCATAATCCATAAACTGGAACTGATCACGGATTTTCTCTTCAAATTGCTGCATTGTTTTATCATCTTTTTCTACAGCATCCCATTTATTTACGACAATAACTACTGCCCTTCCGGCTTCATGCGCGTAACCGGCTATTTTTTTATCCTGTTCGATAATTCCTTCTTCCCCATCGAGCACAACGAGTACTACGTCGGATCTGTCAATCGCTTTCAAAGCGCGGAGAACGCTGTATTTTTCTGTTGATTCGTACACCTTTCCGCGTTTTCTCATCCCCGCCGTATCAATTACAACATAATCCTGCTCGTCTCTTCGAAAAGGCGTATCGACAGCATCACGGGTAGTTCCTGGAATACTGCTGACAATTACTCTCTCTTCACCAAGAATGGCATTTACGAGCGAAGACTTTCCAACATTTGGACGACCTATCAGACTAAGACGTATTGTATCTTCGCTGTAATCATCTCCAGCTTCTGCCGGAAAATTCGCGCACGCAGCATCCAGCATATCCCCCAGACCAAGTCCGTGGGATCCGGATACAGCAAACGGCTCTCCTACTCCGAGTGAATAAAATTCATATATTTTTTCATGCATGGATGGATCATCCATTTTATTCACAGCAATTACTACAGGTTTTTTGGAACGCTGCAGCAGTCGTGCGACTTCTTCGTCCGCTCCTGTCATTCCTTCTCTGCCGTTAACGACAAAACAGATGACATCTGCTTCATCAATAGCAAGTTCTGCCTGCATTCTCATCTGTTCTATTAACGGCTCGTCCGACATTTCAATGCCGCCTGTATCGATAATAAAAAATTCGTGGTTAAGCCATTCGCCGGAACTGTAAATCCGGTCTCTTGTCACTCCTGGCTTGTCTTCTACAATTTCTAATCTTTCTCCAATCAATCTGTTGAAAATTGTAGACTTCCCTACGTTCGGTCTTCCTACAATCGCTAGTACCGGCTTAGCCACATTATTTCCCCGCTTTCACTCATCAAAATTCATATAAAACCAACGTTCATTATAGCATAAACTGAGTTGAATACATGTAACTTCATACTAGCACCAGACATAAAAGAAAAAAAGTTATTTCAGAAATATTTCTTCATTTCCCCTTTTTTTCTGATCTATCCTTCGAAGCACGTAAAGCCATTTAATGGCTTTTATAAAGTTTGTCGTACGGGCTGGCATATAAAAAAGGACCGGAAAGCCCTTTTGCTTCCGGGCATTCCGGTCCTTCACATTCAGCAGTTTATTTAGTTTTTATATTTTTTCAGCTGATCGCCGATCATATCACCAAGTGAAAAACCACCGTCATCTTCTTTTTTGTATTCCTGCTTCGCCTGAGTCTCTTCTTTTTCCACTTTATCTTCTTCAAGAACACGCATGCTCAGTGAGATACGCTTTTCCCCAATGTTCACATCAAGTACTTTCGCCTGCACTTTATCGCCTTCTGTCAGAACTTCACCAGGGGTTGCAATGTGTCGGTTAGCAATCTGGGAGATGTGAACGAGCCCTTCTACTCCCGGAGCAACTTCTACAAAAGCTCCGAAAGATACAAGTCGCTTCACAGTGCCTTCCACCGTGTCATCCTGCTTAATCTGCTGGGCAATGGATTCCCAGGGACCCGGGAGTGTGTCTTTGATAGACAGGGAAATCCTCTCATTTTCAGGATCAACAGAAAGTACTTTTACATTGACCTGATCTCCTTCAGACACCACATCAGACGGTTTTTCCACGTGCTGGTGGGCCATCTGGGAAATGTGCACGAGTCCATCCACTCCGCCTACATCTACAAAAGCTCCGAAGTCAGTTAGACGCTGTACAGTGCCGGCAATGACATCCCCTTCTTTAATCTGCTGAAGAGTTTCTTTTTTCCGCTCGCCGGCTTCTGCATCGAGTACAGCACGCTGCGAAAGAATCAGCTTGTTTCTTTCACGATCCATTTCCACAGCTTTCAGACGGAGCGTTTTTCCTTTATAAGAGGAGAAATCTTCAACGTAGTGACGTTCTACGAGAGAAGCCGGGATAAAACCACGGACCCCCACGTCAACTACCAGCCCTCCTTTAACAACATCTGCAACTTCTGCTTCAAATATTTCGCCGCTTTCCAGTTTCTGCTCCATCTCTTCCCAGGCTTTTTCAGCGGCTACTGCTTTTTTGGAGAGTACGAGTTCTTCTTCTGTCACTTTCGTAACTTTAAACTCATGCTCCTCCCCTTCCTGAAGCTCATCGCTTACTTTTTCGACATGGAGACTTTTGAGTTCACTGATGGGTACAACACCATCAATTTTATAGCCGACATTTACATATGCCTGCTTGTCCTCCACTTTTGCTACAGTTCCTTTGACAAGATCTCCCACTGATAGTGAGCGGAAGTCTGTCATCTCATTGTTCATTTCTTCTGTCATAGACCATTACCTCCCTATATCCCGTCAATTTGCGGGCCTATACTCCTTCAGTATAAGCTATTCTCCATAAAATGAGAGAATTCCTGCCTACTTTTTATATTTGTCTAAAAGTTGTTTGATGGAGGCCATAATTTCCTCCGATGCTTCTTCCGGTGATGCTTTCCTGTCCCTCAGTTTCTGCATGTCTATAGGCTCCCCATACACAAGAAGAATTTTTGAAAAAGGCTTATACGTACTCATTATGGCGCATGGTACGACATCTGCTGGAGATCTGAGGGCGAAAAACCCTACCCCTGCCAATCCTTTACCGAGGCTTCCGTCCCTGCTTCTCGTGCCTTCCGGGAATACACCGACGATTTCTTCATCCTTAAGGAGTTTCAAGCCGGCGCGCATGGCCTGGCGGTCACTGGATCCTCTTTTTATCGGAAACGCTCCTACTTTTGGCAGGAGAAATTTCAGTACGGGCAGTTCGAAAAGTTCCGCTTTAGCCATATATCTTGTTTTTCTTTTTAAAAAGGCTCCTAAAAGCGGAGGGTCAAGATTGTTAATGTGATTACTGCAGAGGAGCACTCCTTTGTCAGCAGGGATGTTCTCCTTACCTATTATTTTTACCCGGAAAAACAGCCGGAAAAACGTGCGGAATAAAAATTGTCCTGTCCAGTACATTTTATTATTCATAAGCCGCCAGCTTTCTCCGTATCCGGCTGTACAGATAATCCACTACTTCTTTAATGCTCATCTTCGTTGTATCCACTTCCTCCGCATCGTCTGCTTTTTTAAGGGGAGCTGTTTCTCTTTCGGAGTCCAGCATGTCCCGGCGTGAGATTTCGGATTTCAATAGTTCGAGATCGGAATCCATTCCTTTGCCGAGCTGTTCTTCATGTCTCCTTGCTGCCCTTTCCTCCACAGTCGCATTCAGAAAAAATTTCACTTCTGCTTCAGGGAGTACTGTAGTACCGATATCCCTGCCATCCATCACTGTTCCACCCTTCGCTGCAAGTTCCTGCTGTTTCTGTACCATATATTTTCTAATGTGTGGATGTCTTGCAGTGTACGAAACATTATTCGTTATTTCCGGAAGCCGGACTTCATCCGTTACATTTCTGCCGTCAACGATAATTTCCGGCATTCCGTTATTATTACGAAGCTCAAGCTCCATTTTTTGGAGGATTTCAGCAAGGGAAGCTTCGTCTTCACATCCTGCTCCACTTTCAATAGCTTTCCATGTAAGTGCTCTGTACATCGCTCCGGTGTCGATATAAACATATCCGAGGCGGGAAGCCAGTTCCCTTGCCACCGTACTCTTCCCTGCGCCTGCGGGCCCGTCAATTGCTACATTTATTTTTTCCTGCATCACGTCAACCTCTTCACTATACTTTAATTAAATACTTTTCCATCTTAACATAAGGGCAAATTCAGGTCTAATGTCCCCTGATATTGGGATCACCCTAAAAAAATACGGCAGAAACTGCCGTATTTTTTTATATGCAGACACTATATTATTCCGGTGTTACATCCAAATCAAATGCTGTTTCATTACCACATACACAACGTTTAAACCCGGTATCGAACCCGCCGTCTTCATTCGGACGACCCCGAAGGATGTATTTTTCGCCGCATTCCCGGCACCGGATCGTAACTTTGTAGCGCTGTTTAGTTTCAGGCAAAAAACTCACTTCCCTTCCTCAATAAGTTCTTGTACTTACAGACCTTTAATTTTTACTATACAAGAAACAGGGGCCTTCGTTCAAGAAAACTGCCATTTCATATTATTTTCAGCCTCTTTTTGAGCAATATTTGCTGCTTTAACTTTTCTCATTGCAAAAACCCACAAAAATATCATGAAAGGAATAATCAAATAGGACCAGCTGCTGAAATAAAGAAGGATAAAATTATACGTGCTGTGCAGAAGAAAAGGCACTATTAATGCAGCAGCTAAAAAAAGATTTTTTCTCGATGAGAACTTCGCTGCCCCAAGATAATACCCCATCACTACGCCGAACAGCGCATGACTTGTCATGGGAAAGACAGCACGCAGAAAGGCGGTGTCAAGACCGTCAGCCAGCAGGTAGAAGACGTTTTCCATTGCCGCAAAGCCGAGACCTACCGCACACGCATAAACTATGCCGTCGTATCTTTGATTAAAATGAACGTGAAAGTAAACAGTAAGCAGTACTACAAACCATTTTAAAAATTCCTCCAGAAGCGCTGTTTGAACTATAACACGAAACAGTATGGATACCGTGTCTGTTTCCTCGGTTATTACAAACTGAATAAAAATCACTGGAAATACAAGCAGTGCTCCGAATACGAAGGAGCGGATCACCATATAAATCGGTTCCTGTTCAAATTCATCCTTCAAATAGAAAAAGAGCAGTAGAGCTGCAGCAGGCGCAAAAGCTGCTGTAAATATGCCTATCATATAATTGTCCTTTCCATAGCAGAAGGAAGACGTCTCACAGTTGTCTTATCTCTCAAAAGCTTGTTCTGCCAGCTTGCCGGATTTCAGACAGGCAATAAGTTTAATTCTTGCTTTTTTGCTGTCGTAATCCCTGCCCAAAATCACCCCTCTTTTATAAAGGTCATATGCACTTCCGCTGTATTCGTAAGTAGTGTAGACGTGTCCTTCCTCCGAAGCCGTCGTGATGATCACTTTTATACCTTTTTCCACAGCTGCAGTAACTGCATCCACCATAGCTGGATGGATCTGTCCCCTTCCGAGTCCTTCCAGAATAATTCCGTCTACTTTTTCAGCCATGCAGGCCTTTACGAACATATCTGTTCCATTCATAAAGCACTTTATTATTTCAACGCGTACTTCTCGTTTTCCGGCAGCTGGATAGTATTCCCGATGAATCGGCCGCTGATAGAGGTGTATTTCATCATTGTCTATTATTCCAAGGTAACCGAACCCGAAAGCATTAAAGCCTTGAATATTGGACGCATGCTCTTTCTTAACGTATTTAGCCGAGAAAATACGTTCGTTAAAAACGACTGTAACCCCGGTTCCTTGAAGACTCCTGCTCCCAGCTGCATAGATAGCGTGACGAAGGTTAATAAATGCATCACTTCCAAGAGCATCGGGTGAACGCTGTGATCCGGTGAATACTACTGGTTTTTCATAATCAGTAATTAAATCAAAATAATAAGCCGATTCTTCAAGAGTATCTGTTCCATGAGTGATTACGATCCCGTCAAAGGAGGGAAGGAATTGATCGGCTGTTTCTTTTATTTTCTCAAGATCTGCAAACGTAATATGTACACTTGGTTTCTGAAGTGCGGAAATTATTTTCACTTCCATATCCCCGGGTATTCCAAGTTTTTCTGCAAGTTCTTCCCCGGAATATTTTCCCGCTTCAAGTTTTCCTTCTTTGTTTTCTGTACTGGCAATAGTTCCTCCAGTGGAAATTATTAATACCTTTTTCATTTCAGTCCTCCTCAGAACAGATCCGCTGTAAAAAATCATTGTGTTATTCCCGCTGCAGCGGGAATAACGACAGTTTCCATGCGTATGCGCTACCTTGAAGCAACATCAGGTTTTTCTTTTGAGAGGCAGGCTTCCGCAATATACTTTCCGTGCCAGCGGCCGTTTTCAATAAATATTTCGTTGGCATTGTTGCCGGCGGCGATAACCCCGGCAATAAAAATGCCTTTTACATTCGTTTCCATCGTTTCCGGATTGAAATGCGGTCTTCCGGTGAGGTCATCGACTTGAACTCCCATCCCCCTTATAAAGCTGTGGTCAGGGTGGTAACCTGTCATTGCGAAAACAAAGTCAGCTTCTCCGTGCTGTTCTTTTCCATTCTCATTATAAAATACTTGCTCGGAAGTAATTTCAGTAACTTCCGTATTAAAATGCATTTTTATATTTCCATTTCTGACTAAAGCTTCAAATTCTGGAAGGATCCATGGTTTTACACTTTTGGAATAATTACTGCCCCTGTAATAAACTGAGACTTCCGCCCCTGCTTTTTCAAGTTCCAGTGCTGCATCAACAGCTGAGTTTTTACCGCCGATAACAGCTGTTTTCTGATTAAAAAACGGGTGGGCTTCATGAAAATAATGTTGAACGTGAGGAAGGTTCTCCCCGGGAATTCTCATGTAATTAGGTGAATCATAGTAGCCTGTTGCTACGACAATGTACGCTGCTGCGTATTTTTTTTCTGTTCCCTTTTTGATAGTACTCAGTTCAAACATTTTCTCATCTTTCGGAACGACCGATGTTACTTCTTCATAGGAATTAATACGTATCCCTTTTTCTTCTGCAACTTTCCGGTAATATACGAGCGCTTCGTTTCTTTTCGGCTTACGTTCTGTACTGTAAAAGGGAATTCCTCCGATAGAAAGTTTTTCGCTCGTGCTGAAAAACTGCTGATGGGTCGGATAGTTGTAAATCGCATTCACGAGATTCCCCTTCTCAATAATGAGAGGATCCATTCCTTTGTTCTGCATTTCAATTGCTGCAGATAATCCGCACGGCCCTGCTCCAATTATAATTGCTTTTTCCTGCTTCACACTCATACTCCTTTCTTCTATACAAGTCATTCATTATAAATCGGATCCTCCCAGGATCACGATATAATCCTGTATTTACATACGGCGTGTTCTGCCATATTGGAAAGCTGTTCTAAAATAATTACCCTTCAGGCAGAATAAAAACATAAAAGAGCTGTCCCGATACTACCGGGGACAGCTGCTTACAGTATAACGAATATTTTATTTTAAATCCAACCTCTGAACCGGCTTGCTTCCGCCATTTTCCGGACACCGACCATATAGGCGGCAAGTCTCATATCAACGTTACGCATCTGAGCCACACGGTAAACATTTTCAAAGGCGGTTACCATAACTTTTTCAAGCCGGGTCCCCACTTCCTCTTCGGTCCAGTAGTAGCCTTGATTATTCTGCACCCATTCGAAATAGGAAACCGTCACCCCGCCGGAACTGGCAAGAACATCAGGCACGAGCAGAATACCTCTGTTATAGAGCATTTCTGTAGCTTTCATCGTAGTCGGTCCGTTGGCTGCCTCTACGATGATACTCGCTTTAATTCTGTCAGCATTGTGCTCGGTAATCTGATTTTCAATGGCTGCCGGGACAAGGATATCACAATCCATCTCCAGAAGTTCCTGGTTACTTATAGTATTTTTAAATAAATTGGAAACTGTTCCGAAGCTGTCTCTTCGATCCAGAAGGTAATCAATATCCAGACCCTCGGGATCGTAAAGAGCTCCCTGAACGTCAGAGATTCCTACAACCAGAGCTCCGGCGTCATGCATGAATTTCGCCAGGAAGCTACCGGCATTACCGAATCCCTGGATTACTATCCGTGCCCCCTGAAGCTCGATACCTCTGCGTTTAGCTGCTTCTCTGATACAGATTGTCACGCCTTTTGCTGTGGCAGATTCTCTTCCGTGGGATCCGCCAAGAACAATCGGTTTACCAGTAATAAATCCAGGAGAATCAAATTCCTTTATTCTGCTGTATTCGTCCATCATCCAGGCCATAATCTGCGAGTTCGTCAGTACATCGGGTGCCGGAATATCTTTCGTAGGACCTACTATTTGACTGATTGCCCGGACATATCCCCGACTGAGACGTTCCACTTCTGGAAAAGACATGTTCCGGGGATCGCAGATGATGCCTCCTTTTCCGCCTCCGTAAGGCAGATTAACAATGCCTGCTTTAAGGCTCATCCATATTGATAGCGCTCTCACTTCTGTTTCGGTTACATCCGGATGAAAACGTACTCCACCCTTCGTCGGTCCGACCGCATCGTTGTGCTGGGCCCGGAAACCAGTGAAAATTTTTGTAGACCCATCGTCCATTTTGATAGGAATACGCACAGTAAGCATCCGCATAGGCTCTTTCATAAGCTCGTATACTTCTTCCGAAAAACCAAGCTTCCCCAGTGCTTTATGAATCACCGTCTGTGTGGCTTCAAGCACATCAATTTCTTTTTCCTGATGCTCAGCTTCTTTTGCGTGTCCTGCTTTATCTGCCATTAAAATTCACCTCTATGTGTTGTTTCGGTATTTACTTTCGATTTCTAAATTAGTCTCACCTATAACTATAAAGAAGTCTTCAGCTTTTTTCCACTGTCTTTTGCTAATTCATAACACCTTCTTAACAATCAGGACTAATTTATAAAAAGAAGAGCAGTTTTCACTGCTCTTTTAACCATGTGGACCAGTGTTCCTCTGTTTCACCGATCAGCATTTTGCGGAACTTATTTTTATCAGCTTCCTTCATGTAATTCAGTGCTTTTCCTCCAAGGCCTATCTTGACGCCTTCATTATGGGCCGCAAGCGATTCAGCCATCTCAAGAGTCTTCGGAAGGTTTTCAGCCAGGGTGGTGGATACAATAGCAAACCCTGCTCCTACATCCGAAACTACTTTGTAAAAATCCTTTTCAGGGATTCCTGCACCTAGATAGATCGTTTCATACCCACGCTTTTTTAAAAAATAAGTAAATATCAGAAGTCCGATCTCATGATTTTCATCGGGACCGCAGACACATACAGCTTTTGGAAGAAAACTGTTGATCGGAAGCGTATGAAATACCATGCCGATTCTCGTGCGAATAAGCGATGTAACGAAATGCTCGTGAGCTGTTGTAATCAATCCTTTTTCCCAGCGGGTTCCTACTTCTGCCAAAATGCCCCCAAGTATTCTTATAAGCACTTTATCCGTCGAGAAAAGCCCGAACGCCCTGTCAATTAACTCATTCGAGTCTTTTTCGTTAAACTGCAGGAGTTCGTGCAGAAGCTTTTCTTTCAGAATCTCCATCTGATCCGTAATTCTCGGGTCCGGCTCTATAAATGCCGGCTCATCTTTATTGTTAAGAAGGTCGACTGCCTGTCCGATAGTAAATCCGTTATCTACTTTATTTACTATCCATTTAAGGATCCTTATATGGTCTTCGCTGTACAGCCTGTGACCGGCCTCATTTCTGACCGGCTCTATAATCTTGTACCGGCGCTCCCAGGCCCGGAGCGTTCCGGAATGAATCCCAAGCAGGTTTGATACTGCTTTTATATTGTATTTTCCCTGCGGCTCGCTCATCGCACAAGTCACCTGCTTCTCGTATATTTATAAAGTTTCACATTTAACCAAGGATATAGGAAAGAGAGTAATACTTCAAGCAGAGTCCTTTTTTTCTGTCAGCCTGATAAAGTGAAGCTGAGGCGGGGCCCCGAGACGAAGTGGCAGTTTTGTAGTCCCGTAGCCGTTCGAAATAAGAATGGGCACACCCTTTTCCACCGTAATCCCTCCGAGTGGGGCCGGCGCGTAAAATCCGAGCCTTATTTGACCTCCATGCGTGTGACCTGCCAGTACAAGCTTAATATTATAAGCACTGTGCAGCTCCTCTTTAATATCCGGACCGTGACTCAGCAGCACAACAGGGCTGGCAGCATTTTCGAGTGCTAAAGCAAGGTTGTCCCGCTGGAGGCTGCGGTCTTCTATCCCTGCAAGTGTCCAGCATCCCTCCCCAATAGAAACACTTGAATTGTTCAGCTCTGTAACGGAATATTTTCGAAACAGCCTCTGCAGTACTTTTCTATTCTGATAATCATTGTTTCCCCAGACGAAGTACAATGGTCCAACAGACGCGAGCTGAGACAGGTTTTGATTAATGAAAGCGGTTTGGGATCCCGCTTCTGTGAGATCGCCCCCTATCAGTACAGCATCTATTACATCGTCTGTAAGCAGATCTTTTTCCTGTACAGATCTTTTATGAATATCAGAAATAAAAAGAATATTCTGACTGCAACCTTCGCTAAGAACAGCAAATTCGTGCCTGCATATATTTGTTCTGCCTGCCCGGTTCAACATATAAACAATAAGAGCTGCTCCTGCAGCAGCTACTATAATAAAAAGTCTCAGCATCTTCTCCTCCAACTGCCCTGTAGGTACTTTTATCGTACCACAGCGGCGGGTAAAGAAGACAGCTGAGACTCTTTTGAATTAATTCGGGAAGTGAGCGCGTTAAAATCTGGTTCGTATTTTCAAAAAAACCAATCCATTTCTTAGCAAATGCCTCTCGTTATATGTGCAGGGACTGCTTATGTTCCTGCAAATGACTGCTAAAACAGTCCTACTGCGCCTCCTGCTTCATTAACATCCATATCAAGGGCCCCGGGTCGTTTCGGAAGTCCCGGCATTGTCATGACATTTCCGGTTAAAGCAACGATAAATCCAGCTCCGGCAGAAACACGCAGTTCCCTTACGGTGATCCGGAAATTCTGTGGACGTCCAAATTGAGATGGGTCATCAGAAAGAGAATACTGGGTTTTAGCCATGCATACCGGAAGGTTGTCCCATCCGTGTTCTTTTATTTTCTTCAGCTGGCCGGACGCTTTGGAAGAAAAGTTCACTCCATCGGCTCCGTATACGGCGGTGGCTATATTGTTGATTTTTTGTTCTACCGGGAGATCAAGAGAATACAGCGGTGAAAAATTAGATGGTTTTTCTATTTCCTCCAGCACTTTTTCAGCCAGGTTTTTTCCACCATCTCCGCCGCTTTCCCACACATCTGCCAGTTCTACTTCAATGTTTCGGGCATAGCAGAAATCCTGGAGAATTTTTATTTCTGCATCAGTATCATGTGAAAATCGGTTAATCGCGACCACGTGCGGAAGTCCAAAAGAATGAATGGATTCTATATGTTTTTCCAGATTGGCAAGCCCTTTTTGAAGCGCCTCAGTATTTTCCTCCTTCAAATTCTCCTTCGGCACTCCCCCGTGCATTTTCAACGCACGGATAGTAGCTACGACAACAACGAGAGCAGGCTTAATGTTACCAGCTCTTGTTTTGATATTAAGAAACTTTTCCGCACCCAGATCAGCACCGAAGCCGGCCTCTGTAACTACATAATCTCCCAGTTTAGAAGCCATTTTAGTAGCAAGCACACTATTGCATCCGTGGGCAATATTAGCAAACGGCCCCCCGTGAATGAGCGCAGGGGTGTTTTCCAGCGTCTGAACTAGATTTGGTTTCAGAGCATCTTTTAATAAAAGTGTAAGAGCTCCTTCCACTCCGAGATCAGCTACGGTAACCGGCTTGTCTTCATATGTGTAGCCGATGACTACTTTTCTGATCCGGTTTCTCAAGTCGTTAATACTGTCAGCCAGACACAGCACTGCCATTAATTCAGAAGCTACCGTAATATCAAAACCTGTTTCATGAGGCACCCCCTGCAGAGGTCCTCCAAGTCCAGCTACAACCTGCCGGAGGGAGCGGTCATTCATATCCATTACTCTTTTCCATGTCAGTTTTCGAACATCGAGTCCGAGTTCATTGCCCCGGTGGATGTGATTGTCTACAAGAGCGGTGAGAGCATTATGTGCTGTGGTGATAGCGTGAATATCTCCTGTGAAGTGCAGGTTTATATCTTCCATCGGTACTACCTGAGAGTACCCACCGCCGCAGGCGCCCCCTTTCATCCCCATCGTCGGTCCGAGTGAAGGTTCTCTCAGGGCAACCACCGCTTTTTTTCCGATTTTATTCAGCGCCTGGCCGAGTCCCACCGTCACAGTGGATTTTCCTTCACCTGCCGGTGTTGGATTGACAGCTGTTACGAGTATTACCTTTCCGTCTTTATCTTCTTTTTTTCTATGTAGAATGTCCAGGGAGAGTTTCCCTTTATAATGACCATAAGGTTCTACTTCATGCTCTTCTATTCCAAGTTTTTCAGCTATTTCTGTTATTCTCTTCATCTGTGCCTGCTGGGCTATTTCAATATCGGAAGGTACTTTCATAACATAACGCTCCTCTATGTTTTAATTCTTTCTAAATCTATCATAAACAATTCAGGAAATCTCTGCAAGACAGCATGTAAACGTTTTCTTTTTATGTTTATCAAAGCAAAGGTTAGTTTTTTATGATAGGCTGCCTTGAAAAAAGTAGATAAGTAAGGACCGGCCGCCTTTGTTTCCATAGGAAGGCTTTCTGGACGGGCTGTTTTTAAACATACAAACGAAAGATGTTTGTATGCTCTATTAGAAGGTCCGGCTGATAAAAAACCGAAGTGGAAGCCGGTGGCACCCTGAGGATTCAGTGCATTCTGAAGATCCACTTCTGCCAGTTTTTTCGCATAAGCAAGCTGAAGACAAACCCTCGGAAGCTTCCGTATGCAACGATGCCTTATCCATCATTCCTCTTTTCTGAACTTGGTATATATTATGATATTCCCTTGAATAAATAATAAAGACTGTACCTTCTATATGATGACCCGGCAGTTAAACAGCACCTATAACCAGTTTTTCACGAGCATTCTGAATGAATTTATTTATTTCACGTATAACAAGCCGCATCGCAATTTTCTAAATGCTGCGGGAAAATATCCGATGATACACTAACGGTTGTTGGTGCTGTTTTTTTCTCTGAGGTTTTCAGTCCGGCAATTAAGGTAATGTTACTAGAGCATGCCTGTTTCGCATGGGCATGGGCATGAATCGAATCATGGAGGTGCTGTATTTGACTGCTCGTAAATTCGTCGTCTGGTTTCGTAATGACTTCCGCTTTGATGACAATCCCGCCATTTGTCAGGCCTTACGGGAAGCGGAAAAAGCTGACGGAGAGATAATATTCATCTTTCACCTTCACCCTGATTTCTCTTCCAAAATTGATCTCAGCAGTGATTATTTTTTTCAGACGGTGGAAACTTTCGCCCGTCAGTGTAAAGAAAAAGGAATGAAGCTTCACGTTTTAAGCGGACCTGTGCAGGAAGCTTTCCAGCTTCTGTTTGACAAGGCCGGCTGCGTACATACAGTTTTTTGTGCAGAAGAATACACTGCTTTTGCAGCGTCCCGCGACGAAGAAGCCCGCAAAATCATCGAAAAGAATAATGCCTGTCTAGTTCGCACCCCGGGGAATTATGTACATCAGCCTCAGGAAATTATGAAAAATGACGGCACCCCGTACAAGGTCTACACTCCATATTCACGCAGCTGGATGCAGGCAGAAAAACCGGCTCTTTATCCTTCCGTGCCTGACGATATTCGAGAAAGATATAAGCGGCTGAAAGCGTTGGATGAAACAAGCGAACGAGAATGGAAAGAAGTACTGAAGCGATGCACAAGAACTTGGAAACGCCTCGGAGAAGAAGCCGGCAGAAACCGGCTTGAATACTTTTGTCAAAAGGTTCTGCCTCATTATCATGAATCCCGGGATCTTCCAGAGAAAGCAGGTACAAGCCGTCTCTCACCTTACCTTAGAACAGGAGCATTGTCCGCAAGAAGGATGTATCAGGCAGCAGACAGCAAAAGAGAAAATCATTCCTCTCAGGGACCCGAAGCTTTTCTTAAGGAAATCGCCTGGCGTGATTTTTATACGATGATTCTTCATCATTTTCCCGAAACAGAAACGAAGGAATTTCAGGAGAAATACAGGGGACTGCCCTGGCGTGAAGATAAGAGGCTTCTTCAGAAATGGAAAGATGGACAAACCGGTTTTCCAATCGTAGATGCCGGAATGAGACAGCTGAATGAAGTCGGATGGATGCACAACCGGCTGCGGATGATTACTGCTTCTTTTCTCACAAAAGATTATCAGATGGACTGGCGAATTGGAGAAGCATATTTCCGGGAAAAACTGATTGATCATGACCCCGCTTCAAATATTGGCGGATGGCAGTGGGCTTCTTCCGTCGGTACAGATGCGGTCCCCTACTTCCGCGTTTTTAGTCCTGTCCGTCAAGGGGTGAGGTTCGATCCTGAAGGTGCTTTCGTTAAAAAATATGTTCCCGAGTTAAAAAACACACCCCAAAAATATATTCACGAACCACATAAGATGAACGATCAGGAACAAAAAGAAGCTCAGTGTATTATCGGAAAAGATTACCCTGCACCGAGTGTCGATCACAAAGAAGAAAGAAAACGTGCAATACGTATGTTTAAGGAGATCGATGATTGATGATCGATTTAAACACAGATTCCGTTAGTATCTGCTTTTAATATAAGGCACTGTTAAAGCTCCGGGTTCTTACGCAAGGGAAGGGAAGATCCTTTACTGCTGATTTGTTTCACTAGGCACTCCAGTTGAAAATACCGGTAGAACGGGTTTGTTTATATGGAATTTATTTGACCAATTTGGTTTTAATAGAAAAAAACAGCTTGATTTCCCCATATTTACGTAAGAGTCAAGCTCCGTGTTGTTTTTGAAAGTCGCCTGCTGTTCTTTTCACCTGCCGCGGAGAAAGCATGCGGCTGTCCTTCCGTCCGGGAGGATCTGCGCGCTTTCTGAAGGCGGCTCGAAAAACCACCTGGGCATCGGTTTTACGAAAGAAAGAACAGCATTTATGAAAAGCAGAACCATTTCTTTTTCTATGAAGAAAAAACGAAGCGGAAACCAGCCCGTGGTAGAAGGAGGTCAAAGGATAGGGCGTAAGCATACCCGGAGCTCTCCTCTACGGCAGGCCGGGTGGAAGCGAAATGTTTCTCCACCCCTCAACAGCGAACTTTAACACAGCGTCATATAAAAGCTGTCTTGAAGATAAATACTGCAGGAATTTTTAACCTCCATGGTGCGGAAGATTAGCTGCAGTGTTTCTGGCAGAGTTTCATAAGGTATCAGGGACGCCTGCCGCTTTGCAGCGAAGTTTTCTATAATGAGTACAAACAGAGAATTTTAACAAAGCCTGCTCATAAAAAAGACAAAAAAAAGGCAGCGCAGCTGCCGGATGAAAAGTATTATTATTAACACAACTAATCTCGTACCAGAGCGTGATGAGATCTCTGCTTACTTTCTGAAAGCTAGCTTCCCCATACCGGGTATGTAGCGACAGCGGTGACCAGTGTGAAAAAAAGAACAAGCCACACTTTAAAAAAAGACAGTTCCACCGGCTTTTTCTTTTTCTTCCTCGGAAGACTCCGGTACACTTTTTTTCTTCGGGGCATATTTTTTCTTGAGGGAAGAGGAGCCATGCTCTCTTCATTAACAGATTCATGATCCATGCGTTCAGGTATCAACTGCATCATCTCCCTTCCTTGTTCTCTCTATATAATACCACTAATTCCCTTTTATTGCTATATCCTCCCGATGGATTTATCTGTTACGGTAACGGATTAACAGGCCCAGCACGGCATCTATCACAAAGTGTGCCGTAATAACTGTCCATAAGTTTTCAGTCCACATAAAAAGAAGACCGAGAGAAAAACTCATAACTATAACAAATAGAAACAAAAACCATTTGGATAAATACCTGATATGTATTAAAGCAAAAATCAGTGAGGCAGCAACAATCCCAAATTCGGTCTGCAGAACCCCCCGGAACAAGAGTTCTTCTGAAAAAGCTACGAGCATGCTAAGCCCGATAATTTGAACCGGAGGCATTCTTCGAAAAATTCTTTCATTTATGCCTCCATCATCAAACCACTTTTTAGGCAGCATGTAATAGCATAAAAATTCGATCAGCAGGACGGCACCGGCAAATCCAGCTCCTATCAGTGTCGCCTGCCACGTAATATCGATCAGAAAAAACGGTGCAAACACACTCCCCTGAAGAAAAAATGCCAGAATGAGTGCTGCAGTTAAGATCATCATCTGGGTCATGTATAAGTTTGCGTAAAGTTCTTTATCCGAGAGCCTGTGGATTATTTCTGCCTGTCTGCTCATACTTCCTCCCTCTGCCTTCTGGAAAAAACAACTCCTCCAGCCGTCCCTGCCACGATTTTTCTACTTTAGCCCCCGTCTCATAAAGCTCATCCGGCCAAACCATATTACCGCACGCTGAACAGCAGGGCTCTGGCTTATTAAGAAGATCCTCTTTAAAAAATGAAAGAATTTCCTTTCTTAAACAGCCGCTTGACTGCACATATTTCTGCATAGACGTAAGTTGACGGTATTTCTCCCTGCGGCGGCTTTCATACCGTATCTCCAGTTTTCTGCATATATCCTCCGCGTTATCCGAATACACGATTTTTCCTTCGATCACGACCCCTTCTCTTTCAAGGTGGGCTTTGATCATACGAAAAAGTGTGTCGGAAACATCGGTATAAAAACGTATATCCTCCAGCTGCCTGCCATACATTACCGGGTTAAGAACGAATTTTCTCAGCCAGCCCTCTTCAGGAAACTCTGCTTCGATAAAGGCAAGAGGAAGATGCATATCTTCCTCCGAATAGAAAAGTACCGCCTTGCTCGGTTTACCGTCTCTGCCTGCCCGGCCTAATTCCTGCACGTAGTGTTCTATGGAAGCCGGCATCTGCATATGTACGACGGCCCGGACATCCGGTTTATTGATACCCATTCCAAAAGCGTTCGTAGCAGTCAGTACGTCCAGCTCATTGTTGATAAACTGGGTCTGAATTAAATTACGCTCTTCTGCAGTCAGGCCGCCGTGATAAGCTGCTGATTCTGAAAAACCTATTTTTCCCGCCAGTATTTCTGCTGCTGATCGGGTTCCAGTGTAGACGATACATGGTTTAGGAAGCTCTTGAATTTCGTTGAGCAGGCCAGTCAGTTTTTCCTCCCGGGATGATGCATGCCGAACTTCCAGAAAGATATTAGGCCTGTCTATCGAATGTTCCAAAATAAATGCATCTTCCATATGAAGCTGTTTTAAAATATCATCTTTAACTTCTTTTGTAGCTGTTGCCGTCAATGCCAGTACGGGAGGTGCTTGAAGTTTGTTAATCCAGCTGCCGAGATCCTGGTAGTCCGGACGGAATTCATGGCCCCACTGCGAAATACAATGTGCTTCGTCCACGACAAATAACGAAATGGTGCGCTTTGCTAATAGGTTTTGAACAAATTTGGAGGAGAGCATCTCCGGTGATAAATACAGAAGGTTCCATTGGTCAAATTTATCTGCTACTTCCATACGCTCTTGATAGGACTGCATGCTTGTGAGCTGGGCAGCCCTTTTCTCCCCCTGACTTTTAAGCTGCGTCAACTGGTCATTCATTAACGATACAAGCGGGCAAATAACAATAACGAGTCCCTCCATTATTTTTGAAGGGAGATAATAGCATAAAGTTTTTCCACTGCCGGTAGGCAGCATTGCAAACACATTTTCTCCATTGAGAACCCTTTCAATTATTTCCCGCTGACCGGGACGAAACGAATGATATCCCATTTTTTTTAATAAATTATCCACTGTTCCTGTCCCCCTTTTTATTCTTATGCAGAAGTGCCAGCGCCAGCCGTATATGAAAATAGCTGGTTTCCGTTCCAAGAGCTTCTCTTATATCTTTCAGTTTACGTTCTCCTGCAAGCTTCTCCACAGCTTCAAAAATATTATCAAGAATTTTTGTACTTATAAATCTTTCATACTCAAACGACGGGTCGTGCATAGCCAGTTCCACAAGATGATCTTCTATCGTGCTTTCTTTCAGTTTTCTGAATCGGGCAGTTTCCTGAAGATTCTTCCCTTCTTTCACTGCCTTCCCTGTCCTGGCTGCTGAAGCGGTTACTTGTGAAGCTGCTTCTTTAACAGGGAAAAGACCATAAAGCTCTTCTGGTCTGCTTTCGAGATCTTCCAGCATCTGGTGTATGATACTACGGAATTCCAGGTACGTGAGAATTACCGGTGCTTTTTGATTTTCTATTTGAAAAAATGTACGTCCTGTGTAGTTGTATCCGCTCAGCCTGGCCATAAACAGCTCGGCACTCTCTTCACCGGCTCCTTTCAGGTGAGAGTAGAGAAACTGAAAAAGTTCTTCAGCAAGTTTTGTTGAGGTGTTGTGACGCATTATGTTTTTAACGTAGGATTTTACCTCATACGGAGCGTACACCGGAAGATAGGATCTGCTTTTGTATTGTTTATGGCTGACAGCCTGGACGAGCAGAGACAATCTCTGCCAGAAAATTTCCGCTTCATTATCCCATTCCCATTTTCGTCCGTTAAATGAAAGAGTATCTAACCTTTTACGGTATTTATTTAAATAGTTGTATCCATTTTCCGTCAAAAAAGCTGACTTGTTTTCTGTACGTACCATGTTACGTGCGTACAGCTGCTCTTCCACTTTGCGGAGCCTGCTGTAGGGGACATGTTTAAGGGCGGCTGCCCATACATCACATTGGAAAAGGGCAATATCCTGAATTGTCTGCGATGACCGTTTTCCTTTCAAAAGGTGAAGCGGGCCGCTTACCGTTCTGACTCCATTCATTTTACTGAGAACCTCAAGAAACAGCACTTCCAAATTTTCTCCTCCTTTCATTTGAAAATCCTGCAGTTTACATCTGCTGAGACCGTTATTTTTCAGGGGTAAAACTTTATTAGCTTACGAGCGGAATCTTTTATATGTAATTTAATGCTTCGACTGAATTTTTACCGTACTTCTTCTGCAGCATCTATTATAAAATACTAACGTTTGTATTCACAGCATATATGTTTTCCTGTTGAAAAGTACAGTAAGAACCTATACAATTGTAAAGCGTAGATTACTTACACTTGTTCGATCGTGCAGACTGGATTTTTAACTTATGTTAAGCTTTACTTAATGCACCGGTTCTGCAGAATCACTTAATTACTTGGGAGGTTATATAAATGGCAAAATTTACGATTGTTGATAAAGATACATGTATCGCGTGTGGAGCATGCGGAGCAGCAGCACCTGATATTTATGATTACGATGACGAAGGCATTGCCTACGTTATCCTTGACGATAACGCCGGAACAGAAGCCGTGCCGGAAGATCTTTATGAGGATCTGGAAGACGCCTTCGACGGCTGTCCTACAGACTCTATTAAAATTGCCGAAGAACCGTTTAACGGCGACCCGCTTAAATTCGAATAGATACTTTGCACCGCGGCTCTTGAAGCCGCGGTGTTTTTTGATCTGTTAATAACGACATCTGTACCTTCCGCGTAAAATCTAAAAAAGTATCTTTACCTTCCGGGACAAATTTTAATATTTTGTCTTCGCCGTTGATCGAACAACAACAGAATTTCCGATAGTGAAAAACTTATGAACGTATGAAATCGCTTCATTTGTCAGACTTTTCCGTCCTCGCCTCAAAAACTAATGTTTTTTTGCAATGTACGTGCAAATCTTCTGAATTTCATGTTAATATGAGTAAATCATAGAATGAAAAAGGTGGAGATTATCGCATGGTACAAGTAGAAAATCCTGTTCAGCAGCAAAAGGGCACCTATACGGTTCTTGTTTCCGATAACATGAGTGAAGACGGCCTTAAGCCGATTCTCGAAAGTTCGGCTACTCATGTCATCCGGGAAAACATCCACGAAACGCAGGTTCCCCTGGAAACAATCGATGCTTTATTGATCCGGAGCGCTACCACCGTTGATTCAGAGATGCTTAAAAAACTTCCGAACCTGAAAATAATCGGCCGTGCCGGTGTCGGTGTAGACAACGTTGACCTGAATGCTGCAACGGCGCACGGTGTCGTAGTAATTAACGCTCCAGATGGAAATACGATTTCAACAGCTGAACATACTTTTGCAATGCTCGCTTCTCTCGTACGGAATATTCCTCAGGCTAATCAGTCCATGAGGGAAGGTCGTTGGGACCGGAAACTTTATCAAGGTTCCGAACTACGGGGCAAAACGCTCGGCATCGTAGGATTTGGAAGAATAGGTGCAGAAATTGCCCAGCGTGCCAGAGCATTCCGAATGAATGTGCTTGCTTTTGATCCTTTCCTCACCCAGAGCCGTGCTGAAAAAAATCACGTAAAAGCTGTAACACTTGATGAAATTCTAGAGGAGAGCGATGTCATTACACTTCACACTCCTTTAACGAAGGAAACGAAAGGTCTTCTGAACAATGAAACGTTGAAAAAAACGAAAAAGGGCGTCTTTATATTAAACTGTGCCCGCGGAGGCATCATTGATGAGGAAGCTTTATACGATGCCATCGTTTCCGGTCATGTCAAAGGTGCCGGAATTGACGTATTTGAAGAGGAGCCTGCTGTGGGTCACCCGCTGACAAAGCTGCCGGAAGTAATTACTACTCCCCATATTGCTGCCTCCACTTCTGAAGCACAGCAGAATGTAGCAGAATCTGTTTCTCAGGAAGTACTCGATTATTTAACGGGAAGTCCTGCTCCCCACGCCCTGAACCTCCCTTATCTGGATCAGGATTCTTTTGAAAAATTTTCACCTTTTACACGACTGACAAAAACACTCGGGGATACGGCGTCCCAGCTTTTCCGGGAACCTGTAAAGCAGATTGAAATCAGTTACGCAGGGGAAATCTCCGACCAGGAAACCGGCCTGTTCAACAGAAGTTTTCTGGCTGGATTTTTCAGACACCGCATCGATGATTACGTTAACGAAGTAAATGCCTCTCTTGTGGCTAAAGAACGGGATGTTGAAGTTTCGGAACGTCATGAAAGTGAATCCCAGGGATATGCTAATTTTGTTAAGGCTATCGTTCAGGGAGAAAAGAGCGCTATTCACATTCACGGAACGTACAGTAAAGAATTCGGACCGAGAATTGTGCAGATTAATGGCTTCCAGCTCGACTTTCAACCGGCGCGGCACACTCTTTATGTCCGACACAATGACCGCCCGGGTGTCATCGGCAAAGTCGGCCAGCTTCTTGGAACACACGATGTAAATATTGCGACGATGCAGGTGGGCCGCAAACAGGAAGGCGGCGAAGCCATTATGCTGCTTGCAACAGACAAGGAGTGCAGTGAAGAAGTCCTTCAGTCTTTTGTTGAAATTGAAGAAATAAATTCCGTCTCTGCTATCGAACTATAAGCCTATGCATAAATACGGCTGAAAAATCTCGCTCGTAAGTTAAGTCAAAATTAGTTTTAAATGTACTATTCAGGCTGTCCCGTTTCTCTTGGGGCAGCCTCATCTTTTTGAGTGCGGTTTTCTTTAAACAGCAGTAATCTATCACCTAAATGTCTTTCTCCTCCGTTTTCCGTCGGCAGTCCGGCCAGTCCTCCACAGCGACCTTGGTTCTTACGTAAACTTAGGGAAAACAAGAGGTATATTTCAATAAACCCACATTAGACCAATAGACTTTATCAATTAAAAGTCGTCTCCCTATCAGCAGTGTCAGCAGATGTTTCTGCAGAGATAAACGAACAGAAAAACGTATTCCCGTTCCTTACGTAAGAACCGCAACCTTTAACGCAGCATTTTTTAAAAGCTTCTCATACTTCTTTTACATTTTGAGGAGTCACAGGATGCACAGAAAACTTTCTTTTCAGGATGCCTGTCGTGACAGGCATCCTCCATAGTTTTATAGATTTAGAAAATTGATAATTTCACACATTTTGTGATAGAGTGGAAAACAGTCAGGGATATATAATAGAAAGGTTGATAACTCTAATGAAAAAAATGTCTAAACATGGTCTGCTTACATTGTCACTCTCCACACTTCTTATTGTTGCTGCATGCGGTAACGAAAACAATGGAAATGACGAGGCCGATACAGAAGAAAACAACACTGAAACCCAAAATAACGCAGAAGTAAATGAAGCGGAAAATAACACCGAAACGGAAATGAACGACGATACAGAAATGAACGATGAAGCAATGGAAGATGGAGATCCGGAAGAAGCAATGGAATTCATGGATCAGGATCCGGAAGAACCAGTTGCTGTCGTTAACGGCGAAGAAATAGCGAGTGGTGAATTACAGGGACAGCTTGCTCAGTTTGAAACTATGTTTGCCCAGCAGGAAATGGAAGATGAAGAAACAGCCATGATGATGATGCAGTTTCAGCAGCAGTTCCTTGATCAGCTGATTAACCAAACAATTCTTGCTCAGGAAGCAGAAGAAGAAGGTTTCGAAGCAGATGAAGAAGAAGTGGAAGCAGAAATTGAAGAAATCCGTGCCCAGTTTGAAACAGAAGAGCAGTTTGAAGAAGCACTGGATTCTCAAGGTTATTCAGAGGAAGACCTGGAAGAGGAAATTCGCCAGGTATCAGTAGTGGAACAGCTTCTTACTATGGAACATCTTGACGAAGAGGAATATGAAGTAGAAGAAGAAGAAGTCCGGGAATATTACGAAATGGCTGCCGCCAATGATCCGGAAATGGCTGATTCAGAATTTGAAGATGTCCAGGAAGATCTGGAAGAGCAGCTTAGACAAAATCAGTATATAGAAGATCTCCGGGACAGCGCGGACGTCGAAATACTGCTGTAGAATAAATGAAAAAGAGTGTCCCGCGTAACGCTGGGGACACTCTTTTTCGTTCTTCTGATTAAGTTATTTCATTGGAAAGGTATTTGGATCAGTGTGAACCCTCAAAAGAAATTATTTAAATTCGTTTTTTCCCCGGGCATACAGTATATCCTCATACCCGGTCCGTGCATTTACTGCACGGGCTGCTGCAAAGAAAAAATCGGAGATCCGGTTCAAGTAAGGAAGAGCTGCAGGAGGCAGCGGATCTTCATCATCTATTCCGCTTGCCAGTCTTTCCGCCCTTCTCGCGACCGTGCGGCAAACATGCAGGTGGGCAGCACCTTCATGCCCCCCGGGAAGAATAAAGGTGTTTATTGGGGGAGATTCATCCCAGTATGCATCAATTCGTAATTCCAGTCTTTCCACTGATTCAGGATTTAGTGCCCATTCGCTCTTCCCGCTTACATTGGCAAGATCTCCACCAAGATCGAAAAGTTCATGTTGAATTGTAAGCAGTTCTTCATAAATATCTTTCGTATTATCTGATTTTAACGACACAGCAGCCACCCCGATAAAACTGTTCAATTCATCAACAGTGCCGTAAGCTTCTACCCTCGAATTCGTTTTACGGACTCTCCTGCCGATCAGCTGAGTTTCACCTTTATCTCCTTTTTTCGTATAAATTTTCATCAATCGCACCTTCTTTCTATTTTAGTCGGAACTCCGTCCATCTGTAAATCCGGTTGTCTAAAAACTCTCCGGTTCCGCAAAAGGAAGCATGACAGTAAACGTTGTGCCTTCCTCCAGTTTACTGTGTACAGTAACTTTACCATTATGGGCATCAACAATGTTTTTAACTATTGCCAGCCCGAGACCAGTTCCTGCCCTTCCTCTCGTTCGTGCTTTATCCGCTTTATAAAACCTTTCAAAAACAAAAGGAAGATCTTCCTCGGGTATACCTGAACCTGTATCTTTTATATCGATTCTAAGCCCTGATTCTGTTCCATATACTTTAAAAATGACTTTCCCATACTCCGGTGTATGTCTGATAGCATTATCGATCAAATTAGTAACGACTTGTTCAAGACGGTCCGGATCTGCATATACCTCATTAGCCGGCGGATTAATATCCCCCTGAAGATCTACGTGCTGTTCCCGGGCTATCACCTGAAATTTTCTCAGCATTTTATCTGCAAACCTGGGAATATCAACATGCTCCCTCGAAAGGCTGAAGTGTCCTGCTTCCATTCTCGCCAAATCCAGCAGTTCGTTGACGAGCCTCCCGATCCGAAGTGATTCGTCGTAAATGACGCGGGCCATTTCTTTTTTTTCTTCTTCTGTTTCAGCAATACCGTCCACAATTGCTTCACTGTACCCCTGGAGCAGAGAAATCGGCGTCCGCAGCTCATGTGAGACGTTTGCAATGAAGTCTTTGCGCAGTTTATCGTGCTGACGTTCTTCTGTCATATCACGCAGGACGGCAACAGCCCCGCGGATTGCTTCACTATCATAGAGAGGCGTCATTAATATCACCCACGTTCTTCCCTGAATAACGACCTCATCCACAACCTCTTCTTCGTCGGAAACGACCTGATCAAAAAGCTCTTTCAAATGAAATGGCTCTTCCCCGCTGGAAACCTGTTCTTCATACCTCCAGGCGTCAATAAATTCCCCGGCGGGTGGGTTCGTGATTTTCACCTGGCCGCGTTTATCGAACGTCATCACTCCGTCAGCCATGGAACTTAGTATTCTTGACAGCTGCTCCTTCTCCTGATTAAGTGCATGCAGATTTGTATTAAGTGCTCTGCGCATCCGGTTAAACGCCATCGCAAGAAGTCCAATTTCATCTTTTGTCTGAATAGGAATTTTTGTATCGAAATTTCCTTTTGCCACTTCAAGTGACGCCGCCCGCATCTGCCTCAGTGGTGCTGTGATCCGGGAGGTCAGGAAAAAAGCAAAAACCGTAGTCAAAATAATTGCTATCCCTGCGGAAAAAAAGATAATTTGTTTCGTCTGGTCAGAGGCTTCTTCAATAACATCCAGAGACTGATATAAAAAGAGTGAACCTTCTTCGCCGCCCGCGAAACTTACAGGCATGCCGACGACTATAATTTCTCCGCTGAGTCCTTCACGGCTCGCATCCGTAAAGTCACCGTGCGTAATTACTGTTGCTTCTTCATGAAGTACCTCAGAAAGATTTTCATCTTCGTAAAACAAAGAAAGGGGTATAGACTTCTCGTCCTCTTCTGAAGTATACCAGTAATCATCTTCCCCGATGACAAGGGCCCTTGCCGCATAGGATTCTGAAATAATTTGACTTATATTAACGGCGGCATCCTCCGTGGATTCGTTTTCAAGAAAAGTCACGATAAGATTTGCATGATTCAGGAGTTCTCCTTCTGCCTGTTCAGTATGAAATCTCTCGAAATACTCCATTAGTAGTACAGTCAGCACTAAAAGTACTACTGACACAAGAAGAAGTATAGTGAACCACAGCTTGCCTACGACGCTTCTCCAGAACATCATGCCTGATCCTGAACCTCAAACTTATAGCCTACCCCCCAGACTGTCTTAATCATCTCAGCAGCTTTCGGCTCCTCGTGACTCAGTTTTTCGCGAAGTCTTTTAACATGAGTATCCACTGTTCTCAAATCTCCAAAAAATTCGTAATTCCATACGTCCTTTAAAAGCTGCTCCCTTGCGAATACTTTATCCGGTGCCTGCGCAAGGTAAAGCAGCAGTTCGTACTCTTTTGGTGTTAAATTAATAAGTCTCCCGTCCACGGTAACCCGGTGGGCTTCATTATCAATAGTAAGATGAGGAAATTCGAACAATTCTTTTGTTTTTGTTTCTGTCTGCAGAAACTTAGTGGAAGACGACCGGCGGAGCAGCGCCTTGACGCGCAGTACTACTTCCCGCGGACTGAATGGTTTTACGATGTAATCATCGGTTCCTGCTTCGAAGCCCTGGACCCGGTTTACTTCCTCTCCTTTTGCTGTCAGCATAATAATCGGTGTCGCTTTTTGTTTGCGGATTTCTTCGCAGACTTCTATTCCATCCATTCCCGGCATCATTAAATCAAGAATTATCAGATCAAAATCCTTATTTAAAGCCATCTCCAATGCTGATTCACCATTTTCAGCATCGTTTACAATGTACTGCTCTTTTTCAAGGTACATTCTCAGCAGACGTCGGATACGTTCTTCATCATCTACTACAAGAATACTTGTTGATTCTGCATTCATTATTATCCCTCCAGCAAAAGGCTGTCCAATGCATTTATCGGACAGCCTTTTCATTACATATTTATATTGTATCGAAGTTAAGCATAAGAGTGAAGTCAGGCGATTATCAGGTTTACGAAAATCAGGTTAAACATGATCAAAGCAAACCCTATCACACAGAGCCAGGCACTTTTTTCTCCCTGCCACCCACGTGAAAGACGAAGATGGAGATAAGCTGCATAAAATAAAAACGTGATAAGAGCCCATACTTCTTTTGGATCCCAGCCCCAGAAACGGGTCCAGGCGATCTGTGCCCAGATCATTGCAAAAATCAGTCCTCCAAGAGTAAATACCGGGAAACCGATAGCAATTGCGCGGTAGCTGATTTCATCCACCGTCTGAGGATTTACGTTGCGTACGAGCGGCTGAAGAGCACCGGCTACGGGTTTTCTAAAGCCAAAACGGAGACCCCCGTAAAGAAGTAAGCCGCCTAATACGGACCACAACACCGTATTTACGTCATCACTCCGAATGAATTCCGGCATGGAAATAACCGGGTTAAAACCTTGTTCAGAAACGAGTTCTCCTTCATTTGGCCCTACTATAGGAGGCAGGGGATAATCGATTTCTGATGTCTCTCCAAATTCATTGACGTACTCAAATGTTGCCGTATAGTCCGCCGCCCCAAAGCCAATACCGATCATTACATAGGCTACTGTTGCAAGCAGTGTAAACATAATAAACTCTATACCTTTTACTTTCTTGGAAGCTTTCGTAAAATCAATCATTCTGACGAGGTAAAGGACCCCTGCGGCAAAACCGATTGCAAGAATCCCCTGGCCAATAGCTGTAGTAATGACGTGAATAAACAGCCAGTTGGACTGAAGCGCCGGTATCAGCGGCTGAGCTTCTACAGGAAACATTGAAGCGTAAGCAATAATCAGCATAACAACAGGCATCGTAAACAGCCCGAGATAATTATTTTTGTAAATTGGATAGATTATCACAAAAGCAAGAGACATAGCTATTCCGAGAGCAGTAGTATATTCAAACATATTACTCACCGGAGCGTATCCTACGGCAAGCCATCTGGTCACGAAGTACGCCAGAGCGGAGATAAATCCGCCCACAGCACTGATGTAACCAAACAGACCCGATTTATTCGCCTCTATTCCTTTACGGTTTTTAAATTTTTTCCCCGTAATTGAAACCGCAAAGAAAATTGTTGCGGCCAAATACAGCCCAAATGCGACAAACAGGAGCGTGCTGCTTAACTCAAACATTTTATCGGCTGCCTCCTTCATTCATCTTCGATTTGTCTTCTTCTATTTTCTCTTCTTCATCCAGCTGATCATGAACTTCAGGGAGGCTCGTGCCTTCACTGATAAAGGCTATATCATTTTTCAGTGCATGCCAGTTTTTATTGGCGTGTCCTGCAACCAGCATCCGGCCGTCTTTCTGCTGAATCCATATTCTACGGTGATGCCAGTACGATCCCTGGATGAGACCAACCATGAAAATAGATCCCCCAACGATGATTATTGGCAGCGTGTGGTCTCTGCGCACAGTTAATCCGGTCACATCCACAAGTTCAACGTCCTGCATACTGATGCGGTGCTCGTGCCCTTCATTTAACGCCTCGTTCACCTGCACTCCGATCATACTGATTTCTCCCGTGTCTGTTTCCGGGTCTGTATCCGGAGGAAAGACTTCAAAAATGATTCGAGGATTATCCGGAACACGGTTCATCGTCATCGGTTCTCCATCGTCGCTCACGTAGAAATTAGGGAAATACTCGATAATTTCCACCTGATAGCCGTTCTCAAAATCATAATACATCTGAGGATCATTCAGATCCACGTTAAAAACAACTTCTTCCAGCTGTTCTTCATCCGCTGTCTCTGATTCCAGGGTAAAAGTAAAATTAGAAAGTTCGTTAATCTTATAATCCACCTGGTAAAGAGAAATACCTTCGAAAGTAAGCGGCTCGTTTACTCTGATCTCATGATTTTTAACATGTTCAAGCTCTGTTTCACTTCCGATGCTGCCGCCTTCCGCACGTTTATAGAGGCTGGCGTTCGTCTGGTAGTTGGAAACGACCGGAGCATCCTCCCGCATTAATGCTTCCTGAAAAATATCCTCATCCTGCTCATCATATAATTCGACGAGAAATTCATTGTTTTCTACAAAATATTCCCCATCTGTTCCGCTGATTACTTCTGTTTCACCTTCCCGGATCCACACGTAGTCGTCAAGATACATTCCTGGAAAAAAGCGGAGCATTCCTCCGATAAGGAAAATAATCAGACCAATATGATTGACGTAAGGTCCCCAGCGGGCGAAGCGTCCTTTTTCCGCCAGCAGATTCCCATTCTCTTCCCGGACTTTATACCGTTTGGACTTCAGTTTATCTTTTACGCTTTCCAGATCGGTATTTGATGAAAGACCTTCTCCATATACCCGCTGCTTTTTCATAAAGGCAGCATGTCTTGTCACCCGCTGTTTTTTTAACGCCCGGTAAAGGGGTACAAACCTGTCGAGGCTTGCTATTACAAGTGAAATTCCGAGTGCTGCAATGAGAAGCATATACCACCAGGAGCTGTACAGGTTATGAAATCCCAGATCGTAGTAAAGCTGTCCGAGTATGCCATACTCCTGTGCATAGTATAAAGAAGGATCCTCTCCCGGCGGAATATACATCTCCTGAGGAAACAGCGTTCCGATGGAAGACGTGACAAGAATCAGCACGATAATCCAAATACCGACTTTTACCGAGGAAAAGAAATTCCACACTTTGTCCACGACGGACCGTTTGTAAGTCTGGGAGCGTCTTGCCACCCCTTCATATCTCATGTTGGCGAGCCGGCCGTCTTCTTTCAGCGGTTTTCCGCACGATTCACATAAGTACGTCCCATAAGGATTTTTATGTCCGCATTCACATGTTTCTTTGTTCATACAAATCCCCCATTAATTTTCCGGTACGAGGCTGTCAAGAGCATCAATTACCTGTTCTTCTGTTTTCCCGCCGACTTGACGCTCTTTTACCTCTCCCTGATCGTCAACAAGATAAACGGAAGGGAGAACCCCTACACCGTAGGCATTGCCGACCAGCATGTTCCGGTCAATGTACAAATCAAAATCAAGATCATACCGCTGCTGATGCCGTTCCACCTGAAGTGAAGTTTCGTCCACATTGATGTTGAGTACCTTCACACCCATTTCTTCGTAGTCTTCGTAATGATCGTTCAACACCTGCATTTTATCGCGGCAGTAGGTACAGTAAGTTGCCCAAAAATTCATATAAACTCCCTGCCCCTGCAGATCAGAAAGTTCAACCCGTTCGCCTTCCATATCCTCCAGAACAAAGTTCGGGGCTTCATCCCCCTGATCCACCAGTCCTCTTTCTTCCGAAAAATGATTATAGAATGTATATCCTATAGCTGCAAGCATAACGAGCAGTATTGTCGTCCGCATCCAGAGACGCTTCTTTTTCATAAGGCATCCCCCTAGAAAATAGGTTTTTTGACTGTTTCCCATTCATCTTATCATTTGTATCCAAAAACTACAGGTATGAATAATAATACTTTATTGAAATTTATGTGACAGAGAGTTCACGCAGTTTTTTTACTTCATGAGGCTTTAACTCCCGGTATTCACCTGCGTTCATTCCCTTTAAATCGAGAATCCCGTAGCGTTCTCTTTTGAGCTTAATTACCGGATGACCGACTGCTTCGAGCATTCTTCGTACCTGGCGGTTGCGCCCTTCGTGAATCGTGAGTTCAATAATTGCTGTACCTTTTTTATTATCTGTTTTGCGGACTTTGGCGAAGGCAGGAGCTGTCTTGCCATCATCCAGCTTTACTCCCCTGTTCAGTTTCTGCACCGCCTGTTTCGACGGAATTCCTTCAACCTTGGCAATATACGTTTTTTCCACTTTGTATTTCGGATGCATAAGCATATTGGCAAACTCTCCATCATTCGTCATTATTATGACGCCTGAAGTATCAAAATCAAGCCTTCCAACTGGATATATCCGCTGCTCTGCAGGAATAAAGTCCGTAACAACTTTTCTTCCGGATTCATCCTTTACACTCGAAATAACGTTCGAAGGTTTATAAAGCAGGAAGTATACCGGCTCTTCTTTCTCGAGCGGTACCCCGTTAACAATAATGTCATCCTGGTGAATGTCGGCTTTAAACCCCAGTTCTTTCACTGTTTCACCGTTAACCTTGACTTTGCCGCCGGTAATAAGCGTCTCAGCTTTTCTTCTCGAGGTGATACCGGCATTTGCTATTATTTTTTGAAGTCTTTCCATTCCAATCTCTCCTTTATGTTATCATCACGACAACGGATACGGGTGCATACAGCCCCAGTATTATATTGTACCTCGGAATTCGTACGAAAGAAAGGCTGAAGCTGACGCTTCCTTCCACCGGTCGGAGGCCTAAAACATATAAAGGAAGGGGTGCCGCTTTTGAAAATTATTCTGCTTTTAATCACAGGAGCTTCAGCAGTTTACTTGTTTCACGCCTGGCAGGTTTTCGGCAGCCAGGAAGATATGCTTTTTATTGGAGCTGATATTACGGAAGAGAGAATCGAAGAAGTAAATTCGGAATGGAATAATACAGAAGAGCTTCACCTGGAAACAGAGGACGGGGAAATTCTTCATGGCTGGATGCAGCATGCCGGAACGACTCCCGCCCCACTTCTTATATATTTCGGTGGAAACGCAGAAGAGGCTTCCGCTGGTATTGAACAATATAATATACCTGATAACTGGTCTGTTCTCTTTATGAATTACCGCAGCTATGGCAAAAGTTCAGGCGAGCCGGAAGAATCCACTTTATTTGAGGATGCTCGACTTTTGTACGATTATGCCTCTTCTCATGAAAAAGTGAAAGACAGGAGCATTGCAGTTATGGGAAGAAGCATGGGCACAGCGCCTGCAGCTCATACAGCAAGCAGCAGAGATCCCGCTGGTGTCATACTCATTTCTCCTTACGACAGCCGGGAAGAACTTCAGTCCCACCGTTACCCGTATCTGCCTGTATCAATGTTTATCCGCCATCCTTTTGAAGTAAGCAGCATGGCGCCGCAGTCGGAAGCCCCGCTGCTCGGCATAACCGCTTCAGAAGACAGAGTAATCCCACCGGAACATTCCTATGTCACATTTAATAACTGGAACGGGGCTGTCCATCATGTAGAGCTGGAAGGTTTCGGCCACAACTCCCTGCCACAGAGCAGAGACTTTCACGATGAAATTACGAACTTTCTTTCAGAAATAGAATCGCCTTAAAGATGCTTATTTAAAATGTCCGTGTTTCAGCAGAATATGTGTAAAAGAGCTTATTAAGCAACTGTAATTTATTATTTAAATTAGAACATCTAATACAAGTAAACACCCTAAACCATCACTTGAAAAGGAGACGTCCCTTTCAGACGTCTCCTTTTCCGCCTATTAATCAAAATTATATGATCGCTAGATATAGATATGTCTCTACGATGCTCAGCTGATATATGCATAGAAAAATCGTTTAATAACAGTCTGAAACCATTTACCCCGTCCTGTTTTCTCAATGTCCGACTAAATTAATAAGTCGTCACACCTGATATTTTCTGCAGACGGTAAACCCACTGCCGCCAGGCAGAATGGGGGTTTTCATACTCCTCGTAATCAGCTGTATACTTATGGGATTCATTAAACCAAATCTCCTCAAACCACTCCCTTACTTCGACTGCAGCTTCTGCATCCGGCGGGGACTCCACGTACAGGTTAGTATCCAGATTGTTATTTCGCATGTTTCTGCTGGAAAAGTTGGCGGAACCGGCGATCATTTTCGCTCGTTCTTCAGAGTAAACAGCCATCATTTTAGGATGAAACTGCTCATCAAGCGTGTTATACCACCGAATTGTCAACGATTCACCCGTACTTTCCATTAAATCTTCAGAAACAGGACGATTGGGCATCCCGAAAACTTCAATGCCGAAAGCACTTTCGTTCGGATCCAGTATCATATTTATTTCTACCCCTCTTAAAGCCGCCTCTTCGATAGATTCGATTATTTCCGGATCGGATATAAAATACACCCCAATCCAAACTTCATTACCTGCCTCAGCCTCATCCAGCATATCCTGCACTCTTTGGAAATTGGCTCCTTCAGTTAAAACCTGGACACTGTAATCCCCTTCTTCTTCTTCAACATGAAAATCTGGAAGACGGACGTCGGAAGAAAAATTCAAAACCGCCTGTTCAGTCTCATAAATATCTTCCAGTACCTTTCCTGAAACCTGAAAGCCGGTATTGGTATAGTAATAGCTTTCGTCGTGAATATTTGCAGAGGATATCAGTCCGGTTTTTTCTGTAAAAAATACTTTGCGGTGATTTGCACGCCCATTCATTAATTTAAGTATAGATCTGGCAGTCATTTCCGGGGCCTCCGGGTCAAATGGATTTTCTATCCACCCCGGTCCGCTCTGACCGAACCATTGAATGAAGGCCCGCCATACTCCGGAATAAAGCGGATTGGAATCTTGAAGTCTTGTAATATCTGTAATCACTACTTGAATATCTTCCTCTTCCATTTCGTTCAGCAGCTCCGATTCATGGGAATAATAGGAGGTATTAATAGGATCGGTGATAACCGTTATCGGCATTTCCGGATGATCCTCTTTTTTATTAATCAGTGCTTCGGCTATTTCTCTGCTTACACCCGGAAAATCACCTTCAGCCATGTCATTAAACATAAAGACATCCAGAACGATCATTTCTTCTGCCTCTTCAATCCCTTCGATGATGGCAGAAAAAATCTCCTCTTCAAATATTCTTTCTCCATTATCATTAATTGATCGATTGAAGAGAAAGGATACGTCATCTGCTGAGTGCATCTCTCCTTCATAGGAGGTGTTCTCAGGGATCGGTTTGAAAAGCCCATATAAAGTTGCCGCGAGAACGACTGAAAGGATAAAAGCTGAAATAAGTCGAATTGGACTTTTCGTTATTTTCATAGCGTCTGCTCCTCTGCTGTTTAATACTCAACGATGCTGTTCTTATAGGTAAATATTCTTATTATTATATACCCTTAATATGGCACTGCTTATTCCTGAAATTCGGGTATTGTTAATTTTATGGACGTCGTGCTGTATTACTTTTCAGATAACCAGATTTAGTTTTATCTTTTTATAGTAGGGAAATAAGATCCATAATAACTGAAGGAGGATTATTTATGAGTATATTTGCTGACAACGTATTTGCCAATGATCATATCATCGTTACAGGAGCTACCGGAGGAATCGGCTATGTTACGGCTATGGAGCTTTTGAAAACCGGGGCAAAAGTAACTGCCTGCGGCAGAAACGAAGAAAAACTGAATAAGTTAAAGCAGTCTGCCCACTACCAGGCTGAAGGAAGCCGTATACTTATCATAGCAGGGGATTTAAATAATCCGGAGGACAGAGAAAAAATTGTTCAGGAAGCTATGGCGCATGCCGGTGAAATAACTGGTCTCGTTAACGCAGCCGGCATAACGGGGGGAGATCTCGTAGAAAGAATTGAAGAAGAGGAAATTACCCACGTAATGGAAACGAATTTCACTTCACAGGTAATGCTTTCGCAGCTTGTTTACAAAGAAATGAAAAAAGAACGGCGCGGGAATATTGTCAACGTTTCTTCTCTCTCTGGTCTGCGTGGTACTTATGGCAATACTGCCTATTCCGGCTCAAAATTTGCTCTTATTGGATTTACACAGTCATTTGCTCTCGAAGCGATAGAACACGGCATCCGGGTCAACGCTGTCTGTCCGGGATTTGTTGATACAGAAATGGCCAGAAATATACTTGATAAAAAAGCTTTTCGTGCCGGAATTACTTACGAGGAACAGCTTGAAGCAGTCCAGAAAGATCTTCCTTCAGGCAGGATTACGACTCCTGAAGAAGTAGCTTCAGCTATTTTATATCTGCTATCCGGAGCATCCGGCAACATTGTAGGCGAATCATTAAAAATATCGGGTGGAAGTGTCATGAGGTAAGAATTTTTCAGGGCTTTCGTCTTTATGACCTACCTTAATCTCCACAGGTATTTTAAACATGGAGACGAGGACTCAACTGCTGAATGAGAAATGATTCGGCAATTTTTTAACAAAAGAGGCTGTCTCAGAAGGTTCATAGAGACAGCCTGAACAGCACGAGTGGAGCCGGACCAAGGTTTTAAAACCCTGTCAGATAAATCCCGCTCCGACAGGGTTTGGTCCGTGCTCCATTCCTTATGGGACATCCCCTTTCAGCCCGGTAAATCACTTGTCCTCGGCTGCTGCCTTTTGAAATTTCTCAAAAAACAAATCGTAGTCTTCTTCCTCTTTCTCTTCTGCCTGTTCCGGAAACGGCGGGAGATCGTTCAGCGATGATAAACCGAATTGATCAAGAAAATGATTAGTCGTCCCATATAAAATGGCCCGGCCCGTTCCTTCCTGTCTTCCGTTTTGTTCTACGAGACCTTTAGCCTGCAGCGTCCGGAGCGGTCTCTCTGTTTTAACCCCTCTAATTTCTTCAATATCCATTCTGGAAACCGGCTGCCTGTATGCAATAACAGCTAAAGCTTCGAGTGCAGCCTGTGAGAGTGCGGCAGATGAAGGTGAACGCACAAGTTTTTTATAAAACTCTGCGTGTTCTTTTTTTGTAGTGAATTTCAGACCTCCAGCCACCTCCTGAATCTGCATTCCTCTTTCGCTTTTTTCATATTCTTTTTTCAATTCTTCTATAAGAGGCTCAAGTTGTTCTTTATCAAGGTCCAGTACTTCCATGAGCTGGTCTTTTTCTGTTCCCTCGTCCCCTGCTACAAACAGCAGACCTTCCAGGACTGCTTTTTTGTTTACTGCTGCCATGGTGTTCCGCCTGCTTTCTGTTTAATTTTTATATCTTCGTAATGCCCGTCCTGCATACAAACAATCCGATCCGCTTTCATTAATTCAAGTAGTGCCAGGAACGTCACAACCATTTCCTGTTTTTCTTTTCTTTCGAAAAGTCGTGAAAATAGCGTTTCCCCCTTAAAGGAATTCAGCCGCAGAAGCACCTCTTCCATCTTTTTTTCAATAGGTATCTCTTCTCTCGCAACCTTCGTTACCCTGTTTGAGTGCTGCTCCTGTTTTTTTCTTTTATTTATCCGGTTGAAAGCCTTCAGCATATCGTAGACTGTCGCCCTGACGTGGGTCTCTCCTTTTTCCCTGGCTTCTTCCATAAGAGGAGTCAAATCAGAAACCGGCTTCGTGAACAGTTCGCTTCTTTCCATTTCTTTTTCCTTCAGCGATCCGGCTGCTTCTTTAAACTGTTTATATTCTTTCAGTTTATCCAGGAGGTTATCTTTTGTTATTTCTTCTTCTTCGATTAATATTTCTTCGTCCCAGCTATTTTCCTCAATTGGCAGAAGAAGCTGGCTTTTCATGTGAAGCAGTGTGGAAGCCATTACGAGGTATTCACTGGCAACATTAAGCTCCAGCACCTGCATCGCATGAATATATGTCATATACTGATCTGTTATTTCTTTCACAGGAATATCCTGAAGATCCAGGTCATTCTTTTGTATCAGGTGCAGCAGAAGATCGAGAGGACCTTCAAATGCATGCAGCTTAACACTGTATCCCATAGTTTCTTCCTCCCTTTACGAGCGCTATTATATCATATGGGCCTTCTGGTGCGGTTGATTTTTCTTCACAAAACGCATTCTGTGCTTTATGATAAAGGAAGGAATTTTTGCAGAGGAGAGTTGCCTTTTGCGTACAAATGTTATTAATGACTATCCATCGGAATATAAAGAATTTCTTATACACTTTCACGGCACACGAGACTATTTTGAATGTCATGAAATCCTTGAGGAATACTGGCTTGAACAGAACCGGGAAATTCAGTGGCTCGCGCTTATCCAGCTGGC
>PWLM01000026.1 GCA_003560495.1 Bacillus sp. (in: firmicutes)
GTAAAAAACTAACTGACATGAAACAGCTTTCTGAACAGGGAGCCTTCGCTTTTACAGATGACGGGGTAGGGGTGCAGACAGCGGGAACTATGTATGAAGCAATGAAACAGGCTGCAGCACTGAATAAAGCTGTAGCAGCCCATTGTGAAGATAACTCACTTGTATACGGCGGTTCTCTTCACACGGGCCGTAAAGCTGAAGAGTTAAATATTAAAGGTATTCTTCCCGCAGCGGAATCAGTTCATATTGCAAGAGATATTCTTCTGGCCGAGCAGACTGGCGTTCATTACCACATCTGCCACGTCAGCACAAAAGAGTCTGTACGAATTATCAGAGATGCGAAACGTGCAGGAATTCATGTCACGGCGGAAGTGACCCCCCACCATCTTTTATTGAATGAAGACGACATTCCAGGTAACGATGCGGACTTTAAAATGAATCCACCTCTCAGAGCAAAAGCTGATCAAAAGGCATTAATGGAGGGTCTGCTTGACGGAACAATCGATTTTATCGCTACAGACCATGCGCCCCACACTATTGAAGAGAAGTCAGGATCTATTGAAAAAGCCCCATTCGGAATAGTAGGACTGGAAACCGCCTTTGCCCTTTTACATACGCATTTAGTTGATACCGGATGCGTCACAGAGGCTCAGCTGATTAACTGGCTGTCACAAAAACCCGCGGAAATTTTCGATCTTCCATACGGAAAACTGACAGAAGGAAATTCGGCGGATCTCGTTGTAATCGACCGCACCCGGAAAGCCCGTGTGGAACCGGAAAAGTTTTTGTCTAAAGGAAAAAATACTCCTTTTAAAGGATGGGAGCTTACCGGATGGCCAATTATGACTGTATTCGATGGAAAAATCGTCTGGAAACAAAAAGAGGAGGTTTCTGTATGAAACGACAGTTAATTTTAGAAAACGGAGTAACATTTACAGGGAAGGCTCTGGGAGCTGAAGCAGCATCGACAGGGGAAGTTGTTTTTAATACGAGCATGACAGGCTACCAGGAAATTTTTACGGACCCTTCCTACAAAGGGCAGATCGTAACAATGACTTATCCACTTATCGGTAATTACGGGATTAACCGGGACGATTTTGAGAGTGTTATTCCAAATGTTCATGGAGTGATCGTTAAGGAATCAGCGCGTTACCCGAGCCACTTTCGCAGTGAAAAGAGCCTGGATGAATGGCTCAAACAAACAGGAATTCCTGGAATATCCGGAATTGACACGAGAAAACTTACGAAAATTATCCGCGCTTTCGGGACATTAAAGGGCCGTATCTGCGGTATGGACGAAGAACCTTTGGAAGTTGTTAAAGAATTAAAGCAGTCAGTACTGCCGAACAACCAGGTTGAGGCAGTATCGACGAAAAGTCAATTCTGGCATCCCGGTAAAAACAATGACCGCATCGTCCTCATCGATTATGGAGCAAAAAAAGGAATTGTTAAAGATCTGCTGGGGAGGGGGTTTGAAGTAATTGTTGTCCCATATAACACGCCGGCAGATAAAATATTGTCTCTCTCTCCGGACGGAATTATGCTCAGCAACGGGCCGGGGAACCCGGAGGATATAGATCAGGTGCTGCCGGAAATTAAAAAAATGGCAGAAAAAGTCCCTGTATTCGGCATATGTCTCGGTCATCAGCTGCTGGCCTTAGCTTTTGGAGCGGAAACAGAAAAGATGATATTCGGTCACCGCGGAGGGAACCATCCAGTAAAACACCTTGTGACCGGCAGGGTTTCCATTACTTCCCAGAATCACAGCTATACTGTAAAAGCCGCATCTCTGGATAAAACTCCATTGAAAATTACCCACGTCAACGTGAATGATGGATCGGTGGAAGGTCTTGCCCACGAAAGTCTGCCTGTTTTCAGCGTACAGTATCATCCGGAAGCATCTCCGGGACCGGAAGATTCAAAACAGCTGTTTGACATGTTCCAGCAGCTCGTAACAGAACAAAGGGGGATCACACATGCCTAAAAGAAACGATATTAAAAGTATACTGGTGGTAGGTTCCGGCCCGATTATCATCGGTCAGGCAGCGGAGTTTGATTATGCAGGAACTCAGGCATGTCATGCGTTGAAGGAAGAAGGTTACGAAGTTATTCTCGTCAACTCCAATCCGGCCACAATAATGACAGATGAAACGACAGCAGACCGGGTGTATATTGAGCCGCTGACAGCTGAATTTGTTACGTCGGTCATCCGTAAAGAGCGTCCGGATGGCATTATCGCCACCCTTGGAGGACAGACCGGCTTGAACCTCGTTATGGAACTTTCCAACGAAGGAATACTTGAACGGTACGGAATTGAACTTCTCGGGACCGACCTTGAAGCGATTACAAAAGCGGAAGACCGCGAAGCTTTCCGAAAACTGATGAATGAGTTAAATGAACCGGTGCCGGAGAGTGACATCGTACATTCGATTGAAGAAGCAAGGAATTTCACTCAGCGGATAGGGTTTCCTGTTATTATTCGCCCGGCCTATACGCTTGGAGGAACCGGCGGCGGAATGGCCTACAGCGATGAACAGCTGGAGGAAATCATGGCAAACGGTCTGTATGCAAGTCCCGTCAATCAATGTTTAATCGAAAAAAGTATTGCCGGTTTTAAAGAAATAGAATATGAAGTCATGAGAGACGGAAGTGATCAGGCGATAGTTGTCTGTAATATGGAAAATATAGATCCTGTAGGAGTACACACAGGAGATTCGATTGTAGTAGCTCCGAGCCAGACACTGGCTGACAGGGAATACCAGCTTCTCCGCAATGCCTCTTTAAAAATTATCCGTGCCCTTGGGATTGAAGGGGGCTGTAATGTTCAGTGTGCAATCGATCCCGAGAGCGAACAATATTATATTATCGAAGTGAATCCCCGGGTAAGCCGCTCTTCGGCCCTTGCTTCCAAAGCTACGGGTTATCCAATTGCGAAGCTGTCCGCTAAGATTGCAGCAGGGTACCAGCTGGATGAACTGATGAATCCGATCACAAAAAACACGTACGCAAGCTTTGAACCTGCCTTGGATTACATTGTCACCAAATGGCCGCGCTGGCCGTTTGATAAGTTCGATTCGGCCAACCGTACGCTCGGGTCACAAATGAAGGCGACCGGAGAAGTGATGGCAATAGGCCGTACTTTTTCTGAGTCGTTACTAAAGGCAGTGCGCTCTGCGGAGCTGGATTTAATACACCTTATGCCTGATAAAAAACTGTATGGAGAAGATCTGTTGAAAAAAATTGCTGCCCAGGATGATGAAAGGCTGCTATACGTAGCGGATGCTATAAGACAAAAACATACTCTTCGTGAAATTCACGATATTACAAAAATTGATTTCTATTTCCTCGCTGAAATTTCTAGGATCATTGAACTGGAAGAAGCTCTTAAAAATGACAGTGACAATGATGAATTTTTCAGAGAAGCAAAGAAGGCTGGATTTTCCAATGAAGCAGCTGCTTATTTTACTGGAAAGACACTTCAGGATACTGAACAGCGCCAGGAAAACCTGCAGGCCTATCCTGTTTTTAAAATGGTAGACACATGTGCAGGCGAATTTGAATCAGAAACACCTTATTACTACAGCACTTACGAAGAGGAAAATGAAGCAGAAAAATCAGTGACTCCATCTATTCTTGTGCTGGGATCCGGACCGATACGAATCGGACAGGGGATAGAATTTGACTATGCGACGGTTCATACTGTCCGCACAATCCGGGAAGCCGGATATGAAGCGGTAATCATTAACAACAATCCGGAAACTGTTTCCACAGATTTCGAAGTGTCGGATAAGCTTTATTTCGAGCCATTAACAATAGAAGACGTCATGAATGTTGTCCATAATGAGGAGCCTGACGGTGTGCTGGTCCAGTTTGGAGGCCAGACGGCTTTGAATCTTGCATCAGAACTGGAAGCAAGAGGCGTCAACATAATGGGAACTTCTTTAAAGCACATGGATGCATGTGAAGACAGGGATAAATTTGAAGCTACGCTTTCTGATCTGAATATACCCCAACCTCTCGGAAAAACAGCTGTATCTATTGAGGAAGCCCGCGAAATTGCCCGTAACATCGGCTATCCAATATTAATCCGTCCTTCCTACGTACTCGGAGGACGGGCAATGGAAATTCTTTATCACGAAGAAGAACTCTTGACTTATATGGAACGTGCAGTCAAAGTCAACTCAAAATATCCAGTGCTGATAGACCGCTACCTCGTAGGTCAGGAGATTGAAGTAGACGCCGTCAGCGACGGTGAAACGGTCGTTGTTCCGGGGATTATGGAACATATTGAACGTGCGGGCGTTCATTCCGGGGATTCTATAGCAGTATACCCGCCTCAGCATATGAAAGAATCTATGAAAAAGAGAATTGTTGATTATACTGTCCGCCTGGCACGAGGCTTTGAAGTGAAAGGTTTAATGAATATTCAATTTGTTATTCAGAACGACGACATTTATGTTCTTGAAGTCAATCCACGGTCCAGCAGAACTGTACCTTTCCTGAGTAAAATTACGGGATGCAACATGGCGGAGACGGCAGTAAAAGCAGTACTGGGTGAATCCCTTTCCTCCCAGGGATATTCGACAGGTCTTCTTCCGGAACCGGACTATGTATCTGTAAAAGTGCCGGTGTTTTCTTTTCAAAAACTCCGAAGTGTCGATATAACACTCGGTCCTGAAATGAAATCGACAGAGGAAGTCATGGGCAGGGACGAATCTCTGGAGAAAGCTCTGTACAAAGGGTTAATCGCTTCAGGAATGGAGATTCCTATGCATGGATCTGTTCTCTTTACAGTAGCTGATAAAGACAAAGATGAAGCGCTGCAGCTTGCCGGCCGTTTTCACCGGTTAGGATTCGACCTTATGGCTACCGAAGGAACAGCAGAGCTGTTTAGACAGAAAGGACTGCCGGTGGAAACAATTGCAAAGCTCGGAACAGGCAAACCGGATATGCTGGATGTTATTACAGAGAGGCGTGCCCAGTTTATCGTAAATACGCTCACAAAAGGCAAACAGCCGGCAAGTGACGGATTCCGGATCCGCCGGGAGGCAGTGGAGCGCGGAATTGTCTGCAACACTTCTCTTGATACAACGAAAGCAGTGCTTGGAGTTATCGAGTCGATGCATTTTTCAACTGAACCAATCCGATCGAAAGCGCCGGTGATGATATGAACAAAGAAAACTTGACTGTCCTTTCCCAGGAAAAGCTGACTTCAAAGATTTTTAAGATGAAACTGAAGGGTGCCAGCGTGAAAACCATGCTGACACCGGGACAGTTTGTTCATCTTAAGGTAGGTGAACGTCACCCGGTTCTGAGACGCCCGATCAGTATCTGCAGTGTGGAAGAGGACATTCTGACAATTGTTTACCGCATTGAAGGACAGGGTACAAAGCTTTTGAATCAAAAAGCAGCAGGAGACACGGTTGATACTCTTGGTCCACTTGGGAAAGGTTTTCCGCTTACAGAGGAATCAACAGCTCTTCTTATCGGAGGGGGAGTGGGCATTCCACCACTTCTTTATTTGGCAGAGCAGCTTTACCGCCGTGGGACTAAAGTCAAAGTTATTCTCGGGTATCGTAAAAAAGAAGAAATATTTCTTGAGGAAGAATTCCAGAAATATGGTGAGGTTTTCGTTACAACAGAAGATGGATCAAAAGGTGTGAAAGGTTTTGTAACAGATGCGATAGCTGAAGCAGGGACTTACGATGTGTTTTATACGTGCGGCCCTAAGCCTATGCTCCGGGCAGTGGAAACAGCGTCTCCTAAAAAAGGGTATATTTCACTTGAAGAACGTATGGGGTGCGGAGTAGGCGCGTGTCTAGCATGCGTTTGTGACAAACAAAAGCCGTTTGAAGGCAAAGCCTACGTTAAAGCCTGCCGGGATGGGCCTGTATTCGAAGCAGGGGAGGTAATAGTATGAGCAGACTGCAGGTGGAACTGCCTGGATTGAAAATGAAAAATCCGGTAATGCCGGCTTCCGGCTGCTTCGGTTTCGGGCAGGAATATGCTGAATTTTACGATCTGAACAAACTCGGTGCTGTTGCTGTAAAAGCAGCTACGCCTGAAACAAGAACCGGGAACCCAACTCCAAGAGTCGCTGAAACAGAGAGCGGCATGCTTAACGCCATCGGTCTCCAGAACCCGGGAGTAGACCACATCGTGAAAAATGAACTTCCGTGGCTGGAAAAATTCCATGTACCGATTCTTGCCAATATCGCTGGAAAAACAGAGGAAGATTATGTCGAGGCAGCCAAAAAAATCTCCCGGTCTTCCAACGTCCATGCTTTAGAGCTGAATGTTTCCTGTCCCAACGTAAAAGAAGGCGGGCTGCAGTTCGGAAGTGATCCAGGGATGGCTGCGGGGCTTACAAAAGCAGTAAAAAAAGTTTCCGAGGTACCGGTTTATGTAAAACTTTCTCCGAACGTAACAAACATAATTGAAATGGCTGAAGCAGCCGAAGACGCAGGAGCGGATGGATTGAGCATGATCAACACGCTTGTCGGTATGAAAATTGATATAAAAACAGGTAGACCGGTTCTGGCAAATAAAACCGGTGGTCTCTCAGGACCGGCCGTTAAACCGGTAGCGGTGCGGATGATTTATGAAGTAAGCCAAAAAGTTTCTATTCCTATTATTGGCATGGGTGGAATTTATACAGCGGAAGATGTTATCGAATTTTTTATGGCAGGAGCTTCTGCTGTTGCTGTGGGAACGGCAAACTTCAGCGATCCCTACGCCTGCCCGCAGATTATTGATGACCTGGATGATCTTCTTAATGAAATGAGTGTCAGCAATATTTCAGAATTAACAGGAAGGAGCTGGAAATCATGGGAGAAAAGCCTGTCATAGTAGCTCTGGATGTGCACACCAGGCAGGAAGCAGACCAGCTTCTCACCTCTTTTAACAAAGAGCCTCTCTACGTCAAAGTTGGTATGGAATTGTTTTACAGGGAAGGTGTGCCTGTACTGGAATGCCTTAAATCTGCAGGGCATGAAATTTTTCTTGATTTAAAACTTCATGACATACCTACGACTGTTAAAAGAGCAATGAAACAGCTGGCCTCCTTTGAAGTCGATCTCGTAAATGTACATGCCTTTGGAGGCAGAACGATGATGGAAGCAGCAATGGAAGGGCTTTATGCAGGAACTCCCTCCGGCAGACAAATACCTAAGGCAGTAGCAGTAACCCAGCTTACGAGTACAACCGATGACCAGGTAGCGAAGGAGCAGTCTGTTTCTTTATCGCTGGAAAATTCGGTTCTTCAGCTCGCTGGACTGGCCAATAAAGCTGGAATGAACGGCGTCGTCTGTTCTGCGATGGAAGCTGGAAAATTAAAAGAAGCATACGGAGAAAATTTTCTATGTATTACTCCAGGAATCCGCCGGTCGGAAGACGCTGCTGACGATCAGAAAAGAGTAGTGACTCCGGCCCAGGCAGCGCAGAACAGAGCAGACGCTATCGTAGCGGGAAGAGGTATTACAAGTAAAAAAGATCCCCTCGGTGCTTATTTAAAATACAAAAGGGAGTGGGAAAACGCATGGAAACAGCTTCAGCAGTAGCAAACACTTTATTATCAATTAATGCCGTCAGTCTATCACCTGATAATCCTTATACATGGAGCTCAGGTCTGAAGTCACCTATTTATTGTGATAACCGGCTTCTACTGTCTTTTCCAGACGAAAGGAAAGTAGTATATGAAGCACTGGCAGAAAAAATTAAACAACTCGATGTGGATGTTGTTGCCGGGACTGCTACAGCAGGAATCCCCCATGCGGCCTGGGCAGCTGAAAAACTTGGACTGCCTATGGCCTATGTCCGTTCGTCCAGTAAAGGTCATGGAAAACAAAATAAAATAGAAGGAAAAATAGCTCCGGGGTCGAAAGTAGTAATAATTGAAGATCTTATCTCTACAGGCGGTTCTGCTTTTAACGCTGCTCAGGCTGTGGAAGAGGCAGGAGCAGAAATTGCCGCAGTGATTGCCGTTTTTACATACGAACTGGAGGCAGCAGAAACAGCAGCTTCCGAAAAAAACTATCCGGTAATTACGTTAACGAGTTTCAGCGTACTCGCAGAAACAGCAGCTGTAAACGGTGATTTAACTGAACAGCAGCTGGAAAGTTTAAAAATGTGGCAGAAAAATCCGGAAAGCTGGAGTACTGCTTACGAAAGGCAGGAAGAAGATGAGGAAATTCACGGCTGAAGAATTTGATGAAAAAACCGCTTTTTTTGATGCAATGGCCTGTTCGCCATGGTTTTATAATCTGCAGGAGGAACTGTGGCACACGAACGGGTTTTCGAATCCGGGTAATCTTCTGGATGTCGGATGTGGAACGGGCAGAATGCTTATCAGAAAGTCTGATTCTGCACAAAAAGCTGTAGGAATCGATCTCTCTGCGGGGATGGTCCGGGCGGCTGAAGAATTAGCAGGTCCCCGGAATAAGAAAGTGCATTTCCTTCAGGGGGACGCTGAAAGCATGCCTTTTCAAGATCGGGAGTTTGACACTGTTACGTGCACATGTGTGCTCTTCCTTATGCCGGACCCCTCAAAAATGGTCCGGGAGATATACAGGGTTCTTCGTCCGGGAGGACATCTCGCTCTGTTAAATCCTGCTCCCCATCTTACGGAAGCAGCAGCGGAAAAAGCTGCTCAGACTCTTCCCCGGCAGGAGCGTCCGATGCTCATTCAATGGGGGAGAGTAGCTGAGAAAAGGCATCGATTTTATGAAAAAGCTATGGAAGAACTCCTGCAGAAAGAGGGATTCCTAAAAGTAGATTCCTGTATCAGCGAAAATGGTCTCGGTATGCTTACAACAGCGGTAAAGTAAAGAAGGAGGTAAAATAGAGAAGAGTACATAAGTCCTGAGCAGATACGTTCTTCAGCGTAACCGATCAATCTCTTAGAAAAAGCATATTTTAAAGAGAGAAGCCGTCAACTTCTTGCTTAAAAGAACAGGCCGGAAATCATCCGGCCTGCTTTTTTAGTGTAATAAGCTGCCAGCTGACTGTATTCCAAACAAAGTAAAAAGAGTAATGAAAATACCTCCACCTAAAAGAAAGAAGCTGTAGAAACCTTTACTGCGGAAATACTCATCAATCCCGAACAAAAA
>PWLM01000019.1 GCA_003560495.1 Bacillus sp. (in: firmicutes)
AAACATACTACGCCGTCCGCCTGAAACAGCAGGAAGCTCCCGAGGAAGAAGAGGGATGGAAAGAAAAAGCCGAGCAGATGGAGATGGTGATCGAGCTTTCCCACGATGGAATTATTATGGTCGACAAAAAAGGCTTTATTACAATGGTGAACAAAGAGTACGCTGATTTTATCGGGCTGCCTCCGGAAGAGCTCACGGGCCGTCACGTGACGGAAGTGATCGAAAATACACGGATGCACATTGTGGCAGAAACCGGCGTGGCGGAAATTGCCGACATTCAAAGAATCCACGGAGATTACATGGTCGCCAACCGGATGCCTCTGTACCGGGACGGAGAGCTTGTCGGAGCCGTCGGGAAGGTACTTTTTAAAAACCTCGGAGGGTTCAAGGCGCTGAAGCGGAGAATCGAAAGCCTCGAAAAGGAGCTTGCTACCTACCGGGGAGAATGGCAGGAAACGAACCAGGCCAAATATCAGTTTGAGCAGCTGATCGGAAAAAGCACAGAGTGGGAGAAGACGAAGAAGCTCGCGAGACAGGCAGCAGAAACAGACTCCAACGTTCTGCTGCAGGGAGAAAGCGGGACAGGCAAGGAGCTGTTCGCCCACGCGATTCACCAGGCAAGCGCCCGGGCGCCGGGGCCGTTCGTGAAAGTAAACTGTGCGGCTATCCCTGGGGATCTGATCGAGTCAGAATTGTTCGGATACACGGAAGGTTCCTTTACCGGTGCCAAACGCGGCGGCAAAAAGGGAAAATTTGAAGCGGCGGAAGGCGGCACGATATTTCTCGACGAAATCGGGGAGCTTCCGGTGCATATGCAGGTCAAACTGCTCCGGGTGCTTCAGGAAAGAGAAGTGGAGCGGATCGGCGCTACAGCGTCCAAACCGATTGATATCCGCGTTATAGCAGCAACCAACCGCAATCTTGAGAAGATGATTGAAGACGGGGATTTCCGGCTCGACCTGTATTACCGGCTGAACGTGTTTATGGTTCATATTCCCGCTCTCCGGACCCGCCCGGACGATATGAAAGTTCTCATTCCCTACTTTCTGAAAAAAGTGGCAGACAGGCTCGGCAAACCAGTGCCGGCCTTAACCTCCGAAGCGGAAAGCTGCCTTCTGCAGTACGAGTGGCCGGGCAACACAAGAGAGCTGGAAAATGTTATCGAACGGGCTGTCAACGTGCTGAAGCCGGGGGAGGCAGTAAACGGAAGTCATCTGCCTCCAAAGCTGAAAAACAGGCACCAGATCGACAAGCCGCCAACACTTCTGGAAGCAGTCCAGCGTACGGAAAAAGAAACAATTGAAAAGGCGCTCGTCTATACTAAAGGCAACAAGTCGAAAGCGGCCGAAGTACTGGGTGTCAGCCGGACCGCACTGTACGAAAAAATAACAAAATATAAATAAAAAAATCAGGGGGATCTCCCCTGATTTTTTTACGGGAAGAACAATTGTATGGAAATACGAACAAATAGATCAAATAACAATTAAAGTGTAACTAAAGACGAACAGTCTGCTAATTAAAGGAAAAGAATTGTCCTGTTTTATTTACACTTATGCAAGCGTTTTATGTAAGCGCTTGCTTAAAGCGGGCGCTGTGCCGCGTTTTCATTGTAAGAAAAGTTGGCATGAGGTTTGCAACTACATAAAAGCAGGATTAAAAATTTGGAGGGAATAAAATGAGCAAACTAATGACTGCCAAAGAAGCAGTACGAAAAATCAAGGATAATTCCATGGTCGCGACAGGAGGGTTCGTCGGGAACGGCCATCCGGAAGAACTGACAAAAGCGATTGAAACACGATATATGGAAGAAGAAGCACCGAAGAATTTATCGCTCGTTTACGCCGCCGGACAGGGGGATGGAAAGGAAAAGGGACTTAACCACCTGGGACATGAAGGACTTGTCAAGCGCGTCATCGGCGGGCACTGGGGCCTTGCACCGAAGCTTTCCAAGCTGGCTATTGACGATAAAATTGAAGCCTACAACCTGCCGCAGGGCATCATTACCCATCTGTTCCGGGATATTGCCTCAGGCAAACCGGGAACGATTTCCCACGTCGGCCTGCGGACATTTGTTGATCCGCGCAAAGACGGCGGAAAAATTAATAACGTCACAAAGGAAGAAATCGTGGAACTGACGGAAATCGGCGGAAAAGAGTATTTATTTTATAAAACATTTCCAGTCGATGCGGCAATTATCCGTGCCACGTATGCGGATGAAATGGGTAATGCCACGATGGAAAAAGAAGCAGGAAGTCTCGAAGTACTTGCAATGGCCCAGGCGGCCAAAAACAGCGGCGGAATTGTTATTCTGCAGGTGGAAAAAGTAGTGCAACAGGGGACGCTCGACCCGCGCATGGTAAAAATCCCCGGCATTCTCGTAGATGCGATTGTTGAATCTGAGGAAGAAAATCACATGCAGACATTCGCAGAAGATTACAACCCGGCTTACTCCGGAGAGATCCGGATGTCTCTCGACAAGCTGGAACCGCTGGCATTGAATGAACGAAAAATTATTGCCCGCCGCTCGGCGATGGAACTCATTCCGAATGCGATCACCAACCTCGGAATCGGAGTACCGGAGGGAGTAGCTGCTGTTGCCAGTGAGGAAGGTGTTCTTGAAGAAATGCGCCTCACGGTAGAATCCGGACCGATCGGAGGACTTCCGGCAGGAGGGCTCAGCTTCGGGGCGGCGGCAAACCCGGATGCGATCATCGACCAGCCGTACCAGTTTGATTTCTATGACGGCGGCGGACTGGATCTCGCTTTTCTCGGGCTCGCCCAGCTTGATCAGGAAGGAAACGTCAACGTAAGTAAATTCGGTTCCAAAGTAACCGGTGCCGGCGGGTTCATCAATATTTCGCAGAATGCCCAAAAAGTAGTCTTCTGCGGATCGTTTACAGCCGGCGGCCTGAAAGTAGCCGTAAGCGGCGGAAAGCTTCACATTGAGCAGGAAGGCAAGTTCAAAAAATTTCTGCCGCAGGTGGAGCAGACGACATTCAGCGGCACGTATGCCGCGGAATTGGGCCGGCCCGTCATGTACGTCACGGAACGTGCAGTATTTGAACTTGGACCGGAAGGACTTATTCTGACAGAAATTGCACCGGGTATTGACTTGGAAAAAGATATTCTCGCGCATATGGAGTTTCAGCCGGTCGTTTCCAAAGAGCTGAAGCTGATGGATGCCGGAATTTTTCAGGAAGATAAAATGGGACTGCATAAAGAAATCGAAAAAGCTTCCGTAAAATAATTGAATGAAAGGAGGAATTCTTCATGCTCGGAATTTTTCTAGGATTAGTTATAATAATGGGACTGGCCTACCGGGGCTGGTCCATCATCTGGGTGGCGCCGATCGCTGCCGGGGTCGTTGCCCTTACCGGCGGACTCGATCTGCTTGATGCCTATACCGGTACCTATATGGAAGGTTTCGTCGGTTTTGCCAGGGACTGGTTTCCGGTCTTTATGCTCGGGGCAATCTTTGGTAAGTTAATGGAAGACACCGGCATGGCCAAATCAGTCGCCCAGGCCCTGACGAGTGTCATCGGAACGAAAAGAGCGATTCTTGGTGTAATTGTTTCCGCCGCTGTACTTACATACGGAGGGGTCAGCCTGTTCGTAGTTGTGTTTGCCGTTTATCCGCTGGCTCTCACGATGTTCCGGGATGCCAATATTCCGCGGCGGCTTATTCCGCCGACGGTGGCACTCGGCGCGTTTACTTTTACAATGACAGCCATCCCGGGTACGCCGCAGATTCAAAACCTGATCCCCCGCGGATACTATCAGACAGACGCAATGGCAGCACCGATTATGGGTATTTCTGCAGCCATCGTCATGGCCGTCGGAGGCTATTTTTATCTCCGGTGGAGAGAAAATAAGCTCCGCCAGGCAGGAGAAGTGTACACGGAACCGAAAGATAAGAAAGAGGTGGGGGCAGAAACCGGAGATAAAATCCCGAATTTTCTCCTCTCCCTTGTGCCGCTCGTTCTCGTTGTTTTCACGTTGAATGTCCTTGGGTGGGACATCGTTGTATCACTTCTTACCGGTATTGCATCTATTATGCTGTTTAATATCAAGAAGTTTCATAATTTCACCCAGGCTATTAACGGCGGTGCAAGCGGATCCGTTGTGGCAATCGTCAATACCAGTGCTGCCGTAGGTTTCGGTGCGGTCGTCCAGGCGGTGCCGGGCTTCGACCGTTTAACTCAGCTGGTGTTAAGCGTACCTGGGAATCCGCTTATCTCCCAGGCCGTAGCGATCAACGTACTTGCCGGGGCGACAGGCTCTGCTTCGGGCGGTATGACGATAGCACTCGAAGCACTCGGTTCCCGCTACTACGAAATCGCTCTGGAAACCGGTATTTCACCGGAAGCGTTCCACCGTGTCGCCTCGATTGCATCGGGCGGACTCGACGTGCTTCCGCATAACGGTGCCGTACTGACGCTGCTCGCTATTACCGGTATGACACACCGTGACTCCTACAAAGACATTTTTGTTGTCGGAGCGCTCATCCCCGTTCTTTCTGCCGGGGTCGCAATTCTCGTTTACGCTGTTGGCCTGCTTTAAAAGCGTGCCTGTAGAAGAACACCAACTTATTTGAAGGAGAGATGTACTATGAGACTTGAAGGAAAAACTGCCATCATTACAGGAGGCGGACGCGGCATCGGAAAACAGACGGCCCTCACGTTCGCAAAAGAAGGAGCCCGTGTAACGGTCGCCGATATTAATGAAGAGGATATTAACGAAGTCGTTAAAGAAATACAGGACGGCGGAGGAGAAGCATTTGCCCGCACGGTCGACGTAACGGACCGCACTTCCGTGAACGGACTGATCGACGCAGCGAAGGATCAGTTCGGACGGGTTGATGTCGTCGTCAACAACGCCGGCATTACAGCGGACGCCCAGCTGCTGAAAATGGAAGAAGACCAGTGGGACCGGGTGATCGATGTAAACCTTAAAGGCGTGTTCAACGTGTCCCAGGCAGCCGCCAAAGTGATGAAAGAGCAGGAAGCCGGCGTGATTTTAAACGCCTCCTCCGTCGTAGGCACGTACGGCAACTTTGGACAGACGAACTATGCAGCAACAAAGTGGGGAGTCAACGGCATGACGAAAACGTGGGCGAAGGAGCTCGGGCGTTTTAACATCCGTGTTAACGCCGTTGCACCCGGCTTTGTTTATACACCGATGACCGAAAAAATGCCGGAAAAAGTACTGAACATGATGAAAGAAAAATCCGTCCTGAAAGAGATGGCAGAGGTGGAGGATATCGCCAACGCCTACTTGTTCCTTGCTTCCAAAGAAGCCCGTTTCATTACCGGCGAAATTCTCGCCGTCGACGGCGGAGTCGTCATCTGAAGATATGCCATAAGGAAAGCCGGCCTCCGTGCCGGCTTTTTTATTTAAGCACCCATAGACGATCCCCAGTCCCGGATAGTGGTAGAATTCCGAGGAAAGTTGGTAGAAAAACGGAGCAGGTTGGTAGAATTAACGGCAGTTGGTAGAAATCCAGCGGAAGTTGGTAGAATTCTGAGGTACGGTTGGAACTATTCCGAAGAAAGTTGGCAGTATTCCGCCGCACGTTGGTAGAATTGCCGCTCGGCGTCCCCGCTTTTTCCGCTCAAAGCAGAACGCAGAAGCGGTGTTCTTCTGCGGGAGGTCATCGAAACGGGCTGGACTCTCCTCGAAGTTGGTAGAAATCGACGGGAAGTTGGAAGAAAAACGGGGAGGGTTGGTAGAAATATCGGAAGTTGGTAGAAATCCGTCGGAAGTTGGCAGCATTCCGGGGGATGGTTGGAACTATTCCGAAGAAAGTTGGAAGAAATCCCGCCGCACGCTGGTAGAATTCCCGCTCGGCATCCCCGCATTCCCGGCCTCCAGCCGGCCGTTCCGCCGTCTGTTTCCCACATTCAGAGGAGGAGAGCTGCACTTTCTTTTCATTGTGAGCAGACTTCTATGACCGAACGTTATAGAAAACTCGAGCGTTAATTATCCGTTTTTCCTGGAAAATAGTCGGTGGATATACAGGAAAAAAGCCTCAATTATCAGAAAAAGCAGAATGAAAGCGTATTCAATAAACAGAAATCACGAATTTGCTTTGCTTATTTTCACGCGAGGAGTTAAAATGAAGGGCATATGAGGCAATTTTGAAAGAGCATAGGGAGGGTTCATGTATAATGACAACGATTGATAAGCAGAACTTAAGCAGTGTGAAAGCACAGGATTCTGAAGTGTACGCAGCAATCGAAGCAGAGCTGAAGCGCCAGCAGGATAACATTGAGCTGATTGCATCCGAAAACTTCGTATCCAAAGCAGTAATGGAAGCCCAGGGATCGGTACTGACAAACAAGTATGCTGAAGGTTATCCGGCAAAGCGGTATTACGGTGGCTGTGAACACGTAGACGTTGTAGAAAACATTGCCCGGGACCGTGCCAAAGAAATTTTCGGAGCGGAGTATGTCAACGTACAGCCGCATTCCGGAGCGCAGGCAAACATGGCAGTATACTTCGCCTTTCTTGAACAGGGCGATAAAGTACTCGGCATGGATCTGAATCACGGCGGACACCTCACGCACGGCAGCCCGGTGAACTTCAGCGGAAAGCAGTACGAGTTTGTCGGTTACGGTGTGGAAGAAGATACTGGAAGAATTAACTACGATACAGTGCGCGACATGGCCGTGGAGCACAAGCCGAAAATGATCGTAGCCGGAGCCAGTGCCTACCCGCGGGAAATTGACTTTAAAAAATTCCGTGAAATCGCAGACGAAGTCGGAGCCTACCTGATGGTGGACATGGCACATATTGCCGGACTCGTCGCAGCTGGTGAGCATATGAACCCGGTACCGTACTCGGACTTTGTCACGACGACAACGCACAAAACACTGCGCGGACCACGGGGAGGTATGATCCTGACTAAAGAGGAATACGGAAAGAAAATCGATAAAGCAATTTTCCCGGGCCTTCAGGGCGGACCGCTTATGCACGTAATCAGTGCAAAAGCCGTATCGTTCGGTGAAGTACTTCAGGATGACTTTAAAACATATTCCAAGCAGGTGCGCAAAAACGCCGTTGCGCTTGCGGAATCTTTAACGGCCAACGGCATCGATCTCGTATCCGGCGGAACCGAAAACCACCTTGTCCTGCTCGATCTCAGAAGCCTCAACCTGACCGGGAAAGTCGGCGAAAAAGCGTTGGATGAAGTAGGGATTACTACAAACAAAAATGCTATTCCTTTTGACCCGGAAAGCCCGTTCGTTACGAGCGGTATTCGTCTCGGTACAGCGGCAGTAACATCCCGCGGTTTCGTGGAAGAAGATCTGAAGGAAGTCGGCCGTATTATGGCAGACGTTCTGAAAGATCCAGAAAACGAAGAAGTGCTCAAAAAAGCTGCGAAAGAGGTAGCAGACCTGACAGCAGCTCATCCGATGTATACCGACCTTTAATATGCAGCATTGTCCCGGAATTCGTTCCGGGACATTTTTTTATGCGAAGGCGGAAGGCGTTCTCTTTCCGTTCTCCCGCGATTGAAGAAAACTGCTCAGGGAAAAAGAACAAAATGTAAGCGTACTGCCCGGCTGAACTTTCACAAAAGTTCAGGTGAAAAAGAGGGGGTTTTGAGGTGTTATAACGGTTGATTCGAACATAAAAGCCTTTGTACCAAGGGTTTTTGGTTTTTATCGAACGATATGCGTTCTGTTATTAAACCATCTTTCTTTCGCACGAATTTGCTTGCTTAAGCGTACGAAATTCGGTAGAATCAGCAAAGGATAAAGAACATGAGGAGCGTGGTTGCTGTGGCAAAAGTATACGTTTTTGATCACCCGTTAATTCAGCATAAGCTGTCGTACATCCGAAACGAACAAACCGGAACGAAAGAGTTCCGCGAACTGACAAACGAAATAGCCGGCCTGATGGCATTTGAAATTACGAGAGAACTGCCGCTTCAGGAAGTGAAAGTCCAGACACCGGTTGCCGAAGCAACATGCAACACGATTGCCGGTAAAAAGCTCGGTATCGTACCGATTCTTCGTGCAGGCCTTGGAATGGTGGACGGCATGCTCGAGCTGATCCCCGCAGCTAAAGTCGGACACGTAGGACTGTACCGTGACCCGGAAACTTTGAAGCCCGTGGAGTACTACGTGAAGCTTCCGAAAGATACGAGCGAAAGGGAGTTTATCGTGGTAGATCCTATGCTCGCTACAGGGGGCTCGGCGATCGAAGCGATCAACGTCATGAAAAAACGCGGAGCCGTGAACATCAAGCTCATGTGTCTTGTCGCAGCACCGGAAGGCGTGGAGCTTATGAAGGAAGCGCACCCGGACGTAGATATTTACCTTGCCGCGCTCGATGAAAAACTGAACGAAAAAGGCTACATCGTTCCTGGTCTCGGTGATGCCGGCGATCGTCTCTTCGGAACAAAATAAATAAAGACCGGCCCGTTTTAATAAGGGTCGACGAAAAGGTTCAGGGGTTCCCTGGACCTTTTTTCTGTTTTGAGAGGGGATAAAAGCCGAAAAGCACCAACCTGATGACCTTTCGCAGAAGAAAAGCGCTTCTGCGTTCTGCTTTGACCGGTAAAGGGATGTTTCGGGGGTGGAGCGCGTGGCAATTCTACCAACCTGCGGCGGAATACTGCCAACTTCCTGCGGAATAGTTCCAACCGTCCCTTGTATTTCTACCAACTTTCCAATTAATTCTGCCAACCGCCGCCAATTCTACCAATCCTCCCTGTTTTTCTTCCAACTATCTACGGAATTCTACCAGTCTCCAGAACCACCAGCCTCATATTAAAGCCTTTCTGCATGTGGTTTTATTATTAACCGGTACGCAGGGCGTCTGCAGGACTCCCGCTATCAATGATTAACGGGAAGGCGCCGTTCAATAAAAGGCGTACAAATATCTGACTCTACCGAAAAAACGTTCGTGGACATATTTTTAAGGAAAAGGCAATACGTCCTCCCCGGGG
>PWLM01000001.1 GCA_003560495.1 Bacillus sp. (in: firmicutes)
AAGAAAGGACGGAATCAACACATTTTTTAGAAGAGAAACCTTCTTTTTATTTTCCTGCTGGAGCTGCAGCAGGCGACTCCGAGGCGAGATAGGACGAGCAGAAGATCCATTTCTTCCGAGCGTTGTGAGGAAGAAATTAGCTGAAGCCGGCCCGCCCGGAAAGCGTCCTGTGGAGGCGAAAACAGGGAAATGCATAGGCATGTATAAAAAACACTTTATAAACAGCCTGAAAGGTTCAGGACACCCATGTCCTGAACCTTTCCAGTATGTTGAAAAAGAAAGGCAAATAAATATAAATGGGAGGGCAAGCTTCCCCAAAACTTCGTAAGAGTCACTTTAATTTAGCTGTTACATTCTTCCTTAGTTGCAGCAAGACTGCTCAGCTTTATTTTCTTCAATATCTTCTTTCGTATAGAAAAATTCCCACTCATTGCCTTCTGGATCAGTTATCCAGAATTTATCTTGGAGGGCATAGCAGCAGTTTGTATCCTTTTCTTCACGAGTGAAGAATCCGAGTTTTTCGAGACGTTGCATATGCCGGTCAATATCTTCTTGGTTCTCAACTTGAATACCAAAGTGGCCCACCTGATTACCAGATACTTTTGGAGTTACATTAAGAGTGAAATTGAGTTGAAGGCCGTCCGGTAAGTATTTTGCATAATCATCTTTCTTTTTCACTGGTTTTTCACCAAATACATTATTATAAAACTCAATTGACTTCTCGAGATCCACTACATTTAATCCTACATGTACATTCATTTTCATTCCTCCATTAATCAATTTTTTTTGATTTATTGAATAAAAAAATTAATCCCGACGAAATAGGCAGCAAAGTTCTTCAGATAAAATATGGTTAATTTCTGAATGGTTTAATGTGTAATAGCTCCAAGTTCCTCTGGTTTCTTTTTCAATAAGCTGGGCGTCCATTAAGATTTTCAGGTGATATGATAACTTCGATTGTGGAAGATGCAATTTCTCAGATAAATCACAAACACAGACTTCCCCTTGTTGCGTAATTTCATATAGAATATGAAGGCGCTTTTGGTCAGATAAGGCCTTAAACTTCTTTTCATAAAGATTAAAAGTATTTGTTAAAGATACATCTGTAAATGAAATGGTTTTATCCACATCATCTCCTCCTTTAATCAATTTATTTTGATATATAAAGCGTATGTCAGTTAATTCAGAAAGTCAACAAATAAATCAAAAATATTTGATGAATAAAAATGTTAGTCTTACGTAGGGCGGACTGTGGAAGATTTAATTTCGAATGAGAACTTTTTATACTAATTTCATAAATACACATTAAAGCAGTTAAACGAGAATATTCAATAAGCTCTCTGTTTCAGACGTACGCTTTCCCAAGGGCTTGTTTTCAGCTGATTTTTTCGAGAACCCCACTCACAAAAGTGGATCTTCAGACGGCGCTGATCCTCCGGGAGTCGACGTCTTTCACTACGAGCTCACGGATAATAGGAACGTTAAGGTTAAAAATAAGAAAACACTTGGATATGTTGTAGGAAACACACTTGCGAAATTGAGTAAAGCTGTCTTAAAAGAGTCCCTGTTAAAGCAATGTTGGTATTTATAGAAAAACCAAAATTCCATATAAGGAATATTTATCAGTTTTATTGGCTGATTCCCTTATCAGGTATGTTAGTGGAATATAATTTATTTTATTTCTCCATTTTGCAGCCTGCTTATGTAATCACTTTTCATATCAAGTGTATAAAATTCAACGATGTTTTCTTCTGTATCCTTAAAATATAACCTTCTCTCGTTATTACCATTATTTTCTCCTTCAATTAATTTCATTTCAATTCCCGCATTTTCAAGAACTGTAATTGCACGATCAAAATTATCCTGCCTTATATACAAAGCAAAATGAACGTGACAGCCCCCTTCGTCAAATAGACCTTACCATTCAGAAACTGGCTTTCTTTTCTCCAACAATTCTTTTTCCGTGAAATTTTTCGCAAGCCATAATCCCAATCTTGTAGGCCCTCCAAGAAATAACCATGCAGCCCATACGTTTTCATTACTTTTATCAAATTGTCCTTCCTTATAACCCCATTGTTCCACCATTGGAAACCCTAACTGATTAGACCAAAAATCAATTGCCCTTTCCATCGATTTAATCTCAATGACAATTTCTGATACACCCTCAACGTTTATTTTCATGTTTTTCCCCTTTCTGAACGTACAGCTTTCTCCTGCACCCCCGGCGGAAGCTTGCCGTGGGGCTCGCCGTCAGCTGTTTGCCCTCCGGTTTTGAAAAGGATCTTCCGACTGTGCTTATTCCCACCGGTGTCCCCGCCGGACGTTCCGGAGGAAAAAGCTTCTCCTGAATGGAAGTAAGGGTGGAATCAACACGTTTTTTAGAAGAGAAACCTTCTTTTTATTTTCCTGATGGAGCTGCAGCAGGCGATCCCGGGGCGAGATAGGACGAGCAGAAGATCCATTTCTTCCGAGCAGTAGGAGGAAGAAATTAGCTGAAGCCGGCCCGCCGGGAAAGCGTTCTGCGGAGGCGAAAGCAGGGAAATGTCTACGGCCTGTATAAAAAATACTTTATAAACAGCCTGGCCACCTCCTTCTTTGAAAGAGGTGGGAGAAAAGGGGACTCTGAAACGATAAAGGTCGAGTCCCGCTTTCACCGAACGCAGGAGGATGGAATTAGCTTAAGTCGGTTCGTTCGGAGAGCCACCCCATGGAAACGAAATCGTTCCCCTTTATTTTCAGGGAAAACTTCAAAAAATCCCAAGTTTCCCAATCCTTTCAGCAGCTTCTTTCAGCCTCTCTTCCGGGGCCAGCAGAGCTGTGCGCAGAAAGCCTTCCCCGTGAGTGCCGAAGCCGCTGCCTGGAGCGGTAACGACATGGGCTTTTTCCAGCAGCATGTCGGCGAACTCTTCCGACGTCCATCCTTCGGGAACAGGAAGCCAGGCAAAAAAGGAGCCTTCGGGGTAAGGGACGTCCCAGCCGATCCCACGGAGGCTCTCGATCAGGACGTTTCTTCTTTGTTCATACGTATCAGAAAGTTCACGTACGGCTTCCTGGGGATTCTGCAGTGCTGCGGCAGCTGCTTTCTGCACCGCTCCGAACAGACTGACGTACATATGATCCTGAATCAGGTTGAGACTCTCGATGACCGACGGATTACCGACAGCAAAAGCGATACGCCAGCCGGCCATATTATACGTTTTGGACATCGTGTACACTTCAATGCCGACGTCTTTGGCACCGGCCGTCTGCAGAAAACTGCGCGGCTTTTCTCCGTCGAAGCCGATAGCTCCATAGGCGAAGTCGTGGCACACACAGATGTTGTGCTCTGCCGCAAGCCTGACAGTTTCTTCAAAAAAAGAAGCATTGGCAAGTGCCGAAGCAGGATTATTTGGATAATTTAAAAACATCAGTTTTGCGTCGTTCAGTGTTTTCCCGGGAAGCTCCGTGTAATCCGGCAGAAAGCCGTTTGCAGCACGGAGAGGCATGTAAGCCGGCGACGCATCGGCAAGGGCGATGCCCGACATGTAATCCGGATATCCGGGGTCCGGAAGCAGTGCCGTATCACCTGGATTCAATAGACACTGGCTCAGCTCGACAAGCCCGGTTTTAGCACCGGGAAGCACGGCAACCTCCGTTTTAGGGTCGAGGTCGACATTGTATTCCCGTTTATAAAAATCACAGACCGCCTGCTTTAAAAAATGATGTCCGCGGAACGGGGAATACTTATGAAATTCCGGATCGGGAGCTGCTTCCTGCAGAGCTTCCACGATATGGGGAGGCGTCGGCAGATCGGGGTTCCCCTGGCCGAGGTTAATCACATCGTGTCCTTCCATGGTCATTTTATGTGCTTTTTTCGCAAGTTTCGCAAAAAATTGATCGGGAAGTCGTTTTAACGTATCAGATTGTTCGAACTGAAAAGTCAATGCAGATCACCACCTTAAGTAATACCTTACCTGTATATTCTTCTTCATAAACAGAAACACTTCCTGCCGGAAGAAAGAAACGACTGTTATTGAAAGCGGTTTCAATAATAGATTGACCAGCGTGACATTTACTAGTATATTTAAAGTGACCGATATGGTCATTATTGAATTATCCTGAAAGGAGGGACCCGTCATTTATGAAAAGTTTCACGCCCTGGCAGTAGAGAAACAGGAGCGTATTATTAATGCAGCAATGAAGGAATTCACCGCATCCGGCTATAAAAAAGCGTCGACAAACACGATTATTTCAGAAGCTGATATTTCGAAAGGGTCTCTTTTTAAATATTTTCATCATAAAAAAGGCATGTATTTTTTTCTGCTGGATTACGCTGTTTCTGTTGTCGAGACGATCTACAGCGAAATTGATTATTCCGAGACAGATCTGTTTGACCGGCTGAGCCGGATCGGCCGCATTAAATTCCGGATTCAGCAGGCGCACCCGCAGGTATTTGAATTTCTGTTAAGTGCCCACGAAGAGAAAGCGGAAGAAATACGGAAAGAAAAAGAGCATAAAATGGCAGCTGTGCGGGAACGTGGATTTTCATTTGTTTACGAAGGAATCGATTTTTCAAAATTCCGGGATGATATCGATACCGGTAAAGCGGTGGAAATTCTTAACTGGTCCATGACGGGGTTTGCGGAACAGGAAATCCGGCAGATGGGGGACGAGAAAAAGATAACAGAAGAGCAGTTTACCAAATGGGAAGAGTACGCGGCCCTGCTGAGAAAGTGTTTCTACAAAGAGCCGCCCGGAGAATAAAAGGAGGATACTCATGAACATGGTCGAGGTAACGAACCTGACGAAAAAATTCGGCAGCTTTACGGCGCTGGATCAGATTAATCTTGAAGTGCGGAGCGGCGAAGTTTTCGGTTTTATCGGCCCGAACGGAGCCGGTAAAACGACAACGATCCGCGTCCTGCTCGGCATGCTTAAAGCAGGAGAGGGGGAAGCGAAGATTTTTGGAAAGGATGCCTGGGCGGACGCCGTAGAAATTCATAAACGTACAGCCTTTGTCCCCGGGGAAATCAACCTCTGGCCGAATTTGACGGGTGGGGAAGTGATCGATTTATTCGTCCGGCTCCGGGGCTCCGGAAATAAAAGCCGGAGAGACGAGCTGATCGAACGATTTTCCCTGGATCCTGCCAAAAAATGCCGCACGTATTCTAAAGGAAACCGGCAGAAGGTAGCCCTCATTGCCGCGTTTTCCTCCGATGCGGATCTTTACATTCTCGATGAGCCGACCTCGGGACTCGACCCGCTGATGGAGCAGGTTTTCCAGGAATATGTACGGGAAGCGAAGGCAGCGGGTAAAAGTGTGCTGCTGTCGAGTCACATCTTGTCGGAAGTAGAAAAATTGTGTGACAGAGTCGGTATTATCCGGGAAGGAAAGATGATTGAAACAGGCTCTCTTGATGAGCTGAGGCATCTCACCCGTACACAAATTCTTCTGCAGACAAAACAGCCGGTGACGGGACTTGAAAATATGGCGGGTATTCATGAGATTCAGGATACAGAAAACGGCCTGCTTTTTCAGGTGGATACGGAAAAAATCGATCCGGTCATGCGCCACCTGAGCAGCTTCGGAATTGTGAAGCTGGAAAGTGCTCCTCCAACGCTCGAGGAGCTGTTTATGCATCATTATGAAGGAGGCAGCGGTACAGGAGGTGTACAGTAGTGGGAAACACAGCTAACACACTGACTATCGCGCGGCTCATTCTTCGTATCGACCGTTTTAGGATTGCTTTGTGGCTTGTCGGTCTGACGTTTTTTACGCTGATTGTGCCTGTCGCTTTCCGGAATTTATACGGGACACAGCAGGAGCGGGATGCGGTGGCTCTTACGATGGAAAACCCTGCTATGACAGCGATGGTCGGCCCGGGTGACTTGGAAAACTACACGATGGGGGCAATGACTGCCCATCAGATGATTCTTATGACAGCGGTGGTGGCCGGACTGATGGCTGTTCTGCTTACTTCCCGGTGGACAAGGGGGGAGGAGGAAGAAGGGCGTGTGGAGATGATCCGCTCCCTGCCGGCAGGACGTCTTGCGCAGCTCATGGCGGCGATACTCGTTATGACATTAGTCAGCGTACTTCTCGCAGTATTTACGGGATTAGGACTTGCTGCTATGGGAGAAGCCAGCATGACGCTGGAAGGGTCACTGTTGTACGGGGCAGCACTTGGTGCGGCAACTCTGTTTTTCGGAGGCGTGACTGCTGTGGCAGCCCAGCTTTTCTCAAATTCGCGGGGGACAGTCGGCTTTTCTATTGCAGTGCTTCTCGGATCCTACCTGTTCCGTGCTGTAACAGATATCAGTAACGAAACGCTTTCCTGGATCTCTCCGCTCGGATGGGTAACAAAAGCGGAAGTGTACAGCAGTAATTACTGGGGACCGGTTATTCTGCTCGCTCTTTCCTCGGGACTGCTCTTTGCAGCGGGTTCCTGGCTGAACAGTATCCGGGATCTCGGTCACAGCTTTGTACCACCGGGGAAAGGCCAGGAACGGGCCTCGCGCTTACTGCAGAGTCCACTCGGTCTGACGGTGAGACTCCAGCGTACCGGTTTTATCGTGTGGGCGGCCGGTGTTTTCATTCTCGGTGCTTCCTATGGATCAGTACTCGGGGATATGGAAGCTTTCTTTGCGGAAAACGAACTGATGGCTCAGCTTCTTCAGGAACAGGAAGGATTGAGTCTGACGGAACAGTTTCTTCCTATGCTGCTCGTTGTCCTGTCTCTTCTCAGTACCATTCCGCCGCTGATGGCTGTTAATAAGCTTCGCGGGGAGGAGAAAAAACACCGGGTCAAGCATCTGCTTGGAAGGGCGGTTTCCCGCACACAGCTTCTCGGAGCGTATACCGCAACAGCTGCAGTAAATGGTTTTATTATGCTTTCCCTGACTGCCACAGGGCTCTGGGCAGCTGGAAACGCGGTGATGGACGAGGGACTGGCTTTCGGGTTGATCTACGGGGCGGCCGTTTCTTATTACCCGGCGGTACTCGTGATGATCGGGCTTGCTGTACTGCTCATCGGAGCACTCCCGAAATTTACGCAGCTTGTGTGGGTGTATCTCTTTTACGCCTTTGTCGCTCTTTATCTAGGGGAACTGTTTCAATTTCCCGAATGGGTGGGCATGGTTACTCCTTTCGGCCATGTTCCGCAGGTGCCGGTGGAGGATGCGTCCGTGCTTCCGCTTGCCGTACTCACAGGAATTGCTGCTGTACTGACGGTAATCGGATTTATTACTTTCCGGAAACGCGACCTCGATTTTCAGTAGATGACGTTTAACAGAAAGAAAAGGACGGTAATATAGTCTGTAAACCGGCTTTTCAACCAGGGAGGAAACGACATGAACCTGCATGAAAAAGGAAGAGCGGTACAAATGCAAGCGGAGCTGCGGAAGATACAGACAGCCGTCAGAAAAGAAGAAGAAAAAATCGAACGAAAGCAGGAGCTGGCGAGGCGCGCGAAGTGGATTGCCGATCCGTCGAGAAGAAAGCATATTATTGAAATGAACGAACGCGAAGTTTATATGCTTCGGCAGAAAATAGCGTCGCTGAAGAAAAAACAGGAGGAACTGTTGAAAGAAAAGGAAAGAAAATAAAAAGGAGCCGCCCGGAGCGGTTCCTTTTTATTTGTATTTTGAGAGAGACGGGCGGCTGTTCAGGGGGGATTAATCATTATAAAAGGGTTAATAAACTTTATAGACGGTTGTTTAATCATGATAGACGGTCCATTTGTCATTAAGGAGGTATTTAATCATTATAGCTCGATTTTCAATCATTATAAGCTTCTTTTTGCTGGGGATTAATCATGACAGGTCTTTCATTAATCATAAAGCGGGGGCCACAGCGTGCGTACAAGAGGAACTTTAAACTAATTCACGTCAGGATGTGTGAAGGAAAAGCACGAGCCAGCCACTTCTAAATAAAAGAGCCTGTCAGAGGAAACTGTCAGGCTCTGATCCGGGTAAGGACGTACTTTCTTTACAGAACACCGGTTTATAAATAGTCTTCTTCGCCCCGCAGCGTTTTCATGATGCCGAAGCACATTAAAATAATAATAATCGACAGCGGCAGAGCCAGAACGACTATCGCCGTCTGAAAGGCATCCAGCCCGCCTATGGCGAGAAGAATGGACGTTGCCGAGACAAAGATAATGCCCCACATTACCTTAATGGTCGGCGGCGGATTCAGTTTTCCTCCGGTGGACTGAATGCCGAGTACAAATGTAGCGGAGTCGGCGGACGTCACGAAGAAAATGACTACGATAAACATAGCCACCACTGAAACGAGAAGACTCAGCGGCAGTTCCTGTAACACGGTGAAAAGAGCTGTTTCAAGCGGCTGGCTGGAGACATCCACACCGTCATAAAGCTCCATATGGATCCCGGTGCCTCCGACCATCGCGAACCAGAAAAACGTGACAAGGCTTGGTGCCAGTATGACCCCGGAAATAAATTCACGAATGGAACGGCCCCGGGAAACCCGGGCGATAAACATACTCACAAATGGCGTCCAGGAAATCCACCATGCCCAGTAAAAGACTGTCCATATCTGTGTCCATTCTGCTTCCTGGGCATCGACCGGACTCATGCGGAGCCCCATAGGAATAAACGTTGCTGCATAGTGGGAGAGGCTCGAAGCAAACATATTCAACAGAAATAACGTCGGTCCCGTAAAGACAATGAACAGGAGAAATGCGGCGGAAAGTGAGATATTAATCGTGCTCAAATACTTAATGCCGCGGTGAATCCCGGTCGTTGCCGAAACAATGAAAATCATCGTAATAACGGCCATGATTAAAAGCTGCACAAAAAAGTTATACGGTACTCCAAAAAGAAACTGCAGGCCGGAGTTTATCTGCTGGGCACCGAGGCCGAGAGATGCTGAAACACCGAATATAGTAGCGAATACGGAGACTATATCCACAGTGTGCCCCCACCCGCCCTTCATATGGTTCGGGAAAAGGGGA
>PWLM01000065.1 GCA_003560495.1 Bacillus sp. (in: firmicutes)
ACCATAATAATTCCATCGTGGGAAAGCTCGATCACCATCTCCATCTGCTCGGCTTTTTCTTTCCATCCCTCTTCTTCCTCGGGAGCTTCCTGCTGTTTCAGGCGGACGGCGTAGTATGTTTTCTTTCCGATAGTCAGCGGGTGGACCCGAAGGCGGTGCGGGGTGTCATTCAGGCTGATGACCGGTGCGTCGGAGCTGCCACTGTTCAGAAGTCCGGATATTTCCTGGTAGAAAGACAGTTCTTCCAGCTTCTCCGGGGGCGGCTGAAAGGCTTCCGGACTTGTCGTTACTTTGATGGTCCCGTCTTCTGCTGCTATAAGTACCTTTTCCTTATCATAGGCAGGAAGATCCTGGAGGAGCAGGTCTTTTTCCTTTTGAGCCTTCTGGACGGCTTTGAGCCATTCTCCGGCTTTTAATACGCCCTTCAGCTCCCCGTCCTTTCCGATCACCGGAAGACACGGAGGATTCCATTCCCAGCGCAGTGAAGGGATCTCTTCTTCTGTCAGGATTTCCGGAAAAGGTTCCATGACCTCTGACACTTTCGTATGGGGAGGGAGTCCTTTCATCATCGCTGTCATGAGGGAATCCGTTGACACATAGCCGACCGCTTCTCCGTTCGCGTTCACTACAGGGGAGGCTTCTTCATGAAGGTGATACATTTTAGCCGCGGCTTCCTGAATGCTTTCGCCGGTCGTTAATGTCGTCCTCGGCTTGTGCATTGCCGCTTTTGCCGGAACTGTTTCAAACATCTGCTTCCTCCTTTCTGCTTCATTTTGCAGGAAACGTCAAAAAATTACCGCTCCCGGCTGCAAAAGCGCCCGGAGCGGTGGCTGATGATGTTTATGGACGCTGGACGAGCAGAGCGGTCCCCTGGCCTCCGCCGATACAGAGGGTCGCGAGTCCTTTTTTCACGTCTCTCCGCTTCATTTCGTACAGAAGCGTCGTCAAAACCCGGGCACCGGAAGCTCCGATCGGATGGCCGATGGCAATCGCGCCTCCGTTCACGTTAACTTTTTCCGGGTCCAGATCCAGATCCTGCGTTACGGAAAGGGACTGGGCGGCAAAGGCTTCGTTTGCTTCGATCAGTTCCAGGTCGGATGTCTGCCAGCCTGCACGCTCGAGCGCCTGTTTTGTCGCCGGTACCGGGCCGTATCCCATAATATCCGGCTCCAGGGCTGCATTGCCGTAGGCGGCTATTTCTGCGAGTGGTGTCAGTCCAAGTTCTTTTGCTTTTTCTTCGGACATGATAACGAGCATTGCTGCCCCGTCATTGATACCGGAAGCGTTACCGGCTGTTACCGTGCCGTCTTCTTTCTGGAAGGCCGGCTTGAGTTTTGCGAGCTTATCAGCTGTCATCCCGTGCTTAATGTATTCATCGTCTTTTACAACAATCGGATCCTTTTTGCGCTGGGGAATTTCCACCGGTACGATCTCGTCTTCAAAACGTCCGGATTTCTGCGCATCCGCTGCGCGCTGCTGGCTCTGGAGCGCAAATTTATCCTGATCTTCCCGGCTGATATTCCAGCGCTTCGCGATGTTTTCTGCTGTATTTCCCATGTGGATCGGGCTGAATGCATCCATGAGGCCGTCCTTGAGCATCGTATCGACAAGTTTTCCGTCTCCCATACGCTGTCCCCAGCGGGCGTTCGGCATGACGTACGGCGCGTTGCTCATGCTTTCCGTTCCGCCGGCAAGAATAACGTCTGCGTCTCCAAGCGCGATAAACTGAGCTGCCATGCTGACGGTTCTAAGGCCGGATCCGCACAGCTTGTTGATCGCTGTTGCAGGAGTCGTGGCCGGTATCCCGGCATGAACTGCTACTTGACGGGCCACGTTCTGACCGAGCCCGGCTGATAAAATATTCCCAATGTAAACGTCTTCAATTTGGTCCGCTCTAATACCAGCCCGTTTAATAGCTTCCTCTGCTGCGATCGCACCGAGCTCTACGGCCGATTTCTGGGCGAGTGCACCGCCGAAACTTCCTACCGGTGTACGTGCTGCACTGACAATTACTGCTTTTCTCATATATAACCCTCCTTCATATTATTCAACCAATTACTAATGCAAGAAAGATGCCAGCTTATTATATCATACATTTGTCCGTGAATCCGTACAGTTTTGTGTGTTTGAAGGAAGCGGGTGGAGCTGAATTGGGTAAAAAAGGCGGACAGGGGCAGGTGATGGGGTTTTCAGGAGGGGAGGATTTAGTTTTTTTGGAATTTTTTCAAATGCAGAGGGAGGGGGTGATGGATGGGGGAAGGAAGGAGGGCGGGAGGGCAATTCTACCAGCGGGCGGCGGATTTCTTCCAACTTTCTTCGGAATAGTTCCAACCTCTCCCCGGAATTCTACCAATCGCCCCTGTATTTCTACCAACTTTCCGTGGAATTCTGCCAACTTTGGGGAGAGTCCGACCCTTTTCGATGACCTTTCGCAGAAGAACAACGCTTCTGCGTTCTGCTTTGAGGGAAAAAACGGGGATGCCGAGCGGCAATTCTACCAGCGGGCGGCGGATTTCTTCCAACTTTCTTCGGAATAGTTCCAACCTGCTGCCGGAATTCTACCAACTTTCGCTGGATTTCTACCAACTTCCCGGAATTCTACCAATCGCCCCTGTATTTCTACCAACTTTCCTTGGAATGCTGCCAACTTCGGGGGAGTCCGACCCCTTTTCGCCGGCTTAATGATACTTTTTCAACAAAAAAAGAACTGCCTGATGAACATTCAGGACAGCTCTTTTTGTTTACGTGTATTTAGCTCGCGGACCGCCGATTAATTTCGGCCGGGTGCGGGCAAACGTCGTGTGGGCTTCGCCGATTTGTTTGATCGAAGTTCGTACTGGAATCGCTACGCGCTTTAAATGCATCCCGATGAACGTGTCACCGATATCGATGCCGGCATGGGCAGCTACCTGCTCCGTGAGTACCGGGTTCTGCATTTTTCCGAAAGCATAGGCAGCCATGGAGCCGCCGGCTTCCGGCACCGGGCGTGCGTTGACGACTTCCAGTCCGTATTTATCAGCTGCCTCCTTTTCGATCATCACGGATCGGTTGAGATGCTCACAGCATTGAAAAGCGAGATGGACACCGGTTTTTTTCTGAAAATCAGAAAAGCCTTCCCAGAGAAGTTCGGCTACTTCTGTCGTACCGGCTTTGCCGATATGCTCTCCAATGACTTCACTCGTGCTCGTTCCGATGATAAATAACTCGCCTGCTTCCAGGTGTGCTTTTTCCTGAAGTTCATCCAGCGCCCTGCTGAGGTCTTCCTTCAGCTTTGCCATGGTACGCACACTCCTTTTTAAAAATTATGCCCGGCTTTCGTAAGTCATAATTTTTTCTACGCGGCGCTCGTGACGTCCACCTTCAAACTCTGTGGTGAGCCACGTTTTTACTATTTCCCGGGCAATTCCTGGTCCTACGACGCGTTCTCCCATTGCGAGAACGTTTGTGTCGTTGTGCTCGCGCGTTGCCTTTGCAGTAAACAGATCGTGGACGAGGGCACAGCGGATGCCTTTTACTTTATTGGCGGAAATGGACATACCGATACCTGTGCCGCATATAACGATCCCTCTGTCTGCTTTTCCTTCCGCTACCATTTCTGCAGCTGGAATGCCGTAATCGGCATAATCCACGGAATCTCCGGATTCGTTTCCGACATCAATTACCTCATGGCCCAGTTCTTCGATTACCGGTACAATTTCTTTTTTCAGGGCATAGCCTGCGTGGTCTGACCCGACAACTACTTTCACGCTTGTCACTCTCCTCTTAATCCTGTTTCTTTATTTCAGCCTGTTCTTGATAAAATCAGGCGTCATAACGCTTGTTTTTGTTTCCCATCTTCTGTATGAGCCGTTCTACGGCTTCTTCCACTTCCTGATACGTCGCTTCATAAATGGACTCGTCTCCACCGAACGGGTCGCGCACGTCGGGAGACGGGAGCTCCCATTCGAGTCGTTCTATCGCCATTTCATGAGGCTCGATCTGCTCTTTCAGTTCTTTTTCCAGCGCTTCTACGCTGAACTGCTCTTTTTCAAGATCATCCGGATGATCCACCTGGCGTTCTTTTTCTGCAAAGAACCGCGCTTTGTTGAGTTCCAGCTGTGCCATATGGCTTTTCAGTTCTTCCATCTTGTGAAGGGATTCTTCATCGTCCATGACGTATTCCTTCAACGTATGCGTGCGGGATGCAAAGCTTGGAAATTTTTCGATGACAAGCTGTTTGTGCGCTTTTGTCATCGTGAGAATAATATCAGCCCACTGAAGCATATTTTCCGTTAAATAAGAGGACTGGTGGCTTTCCATCAGACCGTGGCGCGCGAGGGCCTGTTTAGCACCTTCGGACATGGGCATGCCTTCTACTGAAGACACTCCCGCTGACTTCGCTTCCATCCGTTCGGACGTTCTTTTTTCCTGAAAAATCGCCTCGGCAATCGGGCTCCGGCACGTGTTGCCTGTACATATAAATAACACTCTCTCCATAGAGTCACTTCCTTTTCCTGATAGTAAGACTTTATCCACCTTCTACCCTTTATACGGAGAGGTCAATCTTACTTCTAGTTTACCATATTTCAAAGGTTTTCTGTCGGAAAAATGCCCGTCCGGGTTCCTTACGATTCGGGTTTTCGTGCGCAGTAAAAAAGCATCAGCCTCTAAAACGAAGGCGGATGCCATGTTATTGATCTGAAACGTGTTTTTGCGTCCGCAGCGGTCAGTGCTGGGAGAGGATGCGGCCTCCGGCAGCTTTGATAAGACGGTTCATGATGGCAAAACCGATATCGTCTTCCGGCTGGACACGCATAAAAATGTGGTCAACGTCCTCTTTTTTGAAATAGCGCAGGGCGGCGTAAAGCTCCCGGGCGACTGTTTCTCCATCGCTGTTTTCGAGGAGGTATGTTTTATCGGCCTCCACGTTCGCGGCTTCTTTTTTATCCACAATTACTCCGATGCGGGACCCTTTTTCTTTCGCTTCAGTTATGCACATGTGGAAAAATGTTTTGTCTCCATCAATTAATGTTAAAGGAGCTTCCGGTGCATAATGTTTATATTTCATCCCGGGGGACCGCGGGGCTTCTTCAGCCGCAGACTCCTGCAGGGCAGGATCCACCTCCACCGGCCCGACAACCGCTTCCAGCTGACTTTTGGTTACCCCGCCGGGACGAAGAATCATTACAGGATGCTGTGTACAGTCGACAACAGTTGATTCCAGACCGACTCCGGTAGCTCCTCCATCGACAATTCCAGCGATTCTTCCATCGAGATCTTCCCGGACATGGCCGGCAGTCGTTGGACTCGGACGTCCGGAACGGTTCGCGCTCGGTGCTGCCACAGGCTCCCCACTCGCTTCAATGAGCGCCAGAGCGACCGGGTGATCCGGCATGCGGAGCGCAACAGTCGTCAGGCCGGCTGTCACACTTGTGGATAACACACCGTTATGACGCAGAATGATCGTCAAAGGCCCCGGCCAGAAAGAATTCATCAATTTCCAGGCAGTTTCAGGCACTTCTTCCACATAGTTATTCACATCCTCCGCACGTGCGATGTGGACAATCAGTGGATTGTCGGAAGGACGGCCTTTGGCTTCGAATATGGATTTCACAGCAGCGTGCGAACGCGCGCTGGCGCCGAGTCCGTAGACTGTTTCCGTCGGGAAAGCAATAAGCTCTCCGGCGGCTAATTTCTGTGCTGCTTCCTTGATTTCCACACTTTCTTTTAAGTTACTAACACCCTTATCCACAGACCAGTGTATCGTGTGTTGATAAGTCATGACTTATTCACCTCCCAGTAGATTTTTTTCTTTATGTTCGTATATACCTTTCTTAATCCAAGGTAGAAAAATATCACTTATCCACAATTTCAGTGGATAAGTGATGCGGTTTCTGTTGATAACTTTGTGGAGGGCTGAAAAAGTTATCCACTAAGGGGAACATTTATATGTGGACGAGTATGATCCGCTCTTTTTCGTTTATATCCAGCAGGAGCTCCACGGAAGCTTCCGGAAGTTCCTTTTTAATAAGCTCTCTGACAGCAGCTCCCTGGCCGTGACCGATTTCAAACGCTGCGAGACCGGGTTTCTTCAGCACCGAAGGCAGCTGCACAGCGAGACGGCGGTAAATGTCCAGCCCGTCTTCTCCTGCAAACAGGGCGCCTTCCGGCTCGTGATCTTTCACGTTCGTATCCATACTGCCTCTGTCCTTTTCCGGAACGTAGGGCGGATTGGAAACGATGATGTCAAAGGGGGCTTCCGCCTGGAGCAGCGGTCCGCATAAATCCCCTTCCTCAAACTGAACTTGTGCACCGTGGGCATAAGCGTTCACGCGGGCTGTTTCCAGCGCTTCCGCTGAAATATCGACGGCCGTGACGTCTGCTTCCGGCAGCTCCAGTGCGAGCGTTATCGCAATAATGCCGCTGCCCGTACCGATATCTGCTGCTCTCAACGGTCCGGATGGAGCATTCCGGAGAACAGCTTCAATGAGCTCCTCCGTTTCCGGACGGGGAATCAGCACATCCGGATTGACCCGGAAGTTCCGGCCGTAAAAGGTTTCCAGTCCGGTAATATGCTGAACCGGCGTACCGGCCGCTGCTTTCATCACATCTTCTTTATAGCGGGCGGCTGTTATATCAGGGAGCGGGCTCTGCATTTCTGCCAGCAGCCGGGACCGGCTCCATCCGGTGTGAAACTCCAGAAGAATATAGCCGATTTCTTTTTCGCGGTGCCAGCTTTCCAAAAAAGAAGAAGCCCATTTCAGGGCTTCATGAACGTGTGGAACAGACATTGTTTCCTCCTACTCCGCGTTTTCCATCAGACGGGACTGTTCTTCGACAATCAGCGGATCGATAATTTCATCCAGATTTCCTTCAAGAATCTGATCAAGCTTCTGGATCGTCAGGCCGATGCGGTGGTCCGTGACTCGGCTCTGTGGGAAATTATACGTGCGGATACGCTCGGAGCGGTCACCGGAACCGACGGCGGACTTCCGATGTTCGTCGTACTCCGCCTGGGCTTCTTTTTGAAACTTGTCGTAAATACGTGCACGCAGCACTTTCATTGCTTTTTCTTTGTTTTTAATCTGGGATTTTTCATCCTGACAGGAAACTACGACGCCTGTCGGTACGTGCGTCAGACGTACGGCGGACATCGTCGTGTTAACACTCTGGCCGCCCGGACCGCTCGACGTAAAGGTATCTACACGGATATCCTTGTCGTGGATGTCCACTTCCACTTCCTCTGCTTCCGGAAGTACAGCAACCGTTGCGGTGGACGTATGGATCCGCCCTCCGGATTCAGTTGACGGGACCCGCTGGACACGGTGTGCTCCGTTTTCATATTTCATCCGGGAAAACGCACCTTTCCCGTTGACCATGAAAATGACTTCTTTAAATCCGCCGAGTCCTGTTTCGTTCGCTTCGATCACTTCGATTTTCCAGTTCTGCTTTTCTGCGTAACGGGAGTACATGCGGTACAGATCTCCGGCGAACAGCGCGGCTTCGTCCCCGCCGGCTGCTCCACGCACTTCGATGATGACGTTTTTATCGTCGTTCGGGTCTTTCGGCATCAGGAGCACGTGCAGTTTTTCCTCGAGTTCCGGAATCTGGTCACCGAGCTCGTCGACTTCCATTTTAACCATTTCACGCATTTCCTCGTCCAGGTTGTCATGAAGCATCTCTTTCGCTTCATTGTACTGGTTCGTAACGTCCTTATACTGTTTATACGTTTCTACTGTTTCCTGAATATCGGACTGCTCCTTGGAATATTCACGGAGCTTCTTATTGTCGTTAATTACGTCGGGATCCATAAGCAGCTCTGTCAGCTGGTTATAGCGGTCCTCTACTGCCTGCAGGCGATCAAACACCTAACTTCACCTCACCTTAAAATTCGTACAACTTTCATACCTCTTCCCAGTATAGGCGTAAAAACCGTTAAAATCAATGGGAGGGACCTTCCTGATCTCTGTACAGACCACCTGTATAAAGGTCGGTGAGTGTTTGAATCACCTTCTGTGAAGGAAAACTGCCTCCGTCCCGTACGCCGTCCCAGAGAAACATTTCATTGGCATAGTACCAGGCTCTCGCCGTGAATTCGGGATCGAAATGTTTTCCGACGAGCCCTTTTTCCTGGACGCGCCGTATATCTGCGGCGATGCTTCCGATAAAACGGCTGCGCACATCCTCCCAGTAGGAGGCGACGGCTTCCGAGACACCTGATGCTTCCTTTACGACACGGAGGATGTCCCTCTCCTCCACAGCGAGTGAAAGAAAACTTCTTACTTGATCTTCAATCAGGTGATAGGCTTCTTGGGACGTTTTTGGTGCAAACGTCCGGCCGGCAACGTCATAAAACTTCGTCATGACGTCTTCCATCAGAACGATAAGCAGTTCGTCTTTATTTTTAAAATATACGTACGCTGTTCCGTAGCCTGTCCCGGCTTCCCGGATAATCTGCGTGACGGTTGCTTTTTGAAACCCCTGCTCGAGAAGTACTTTTTTACCTGCCTCCAACAGCTTATTTTTCGTTTTCAATGCCTTTCTTTCCCTCGCCGTCAGTCTTTGCTTCTCCTCCATACGTCCACCTCTTTTTCCGATTCTGCTTTATACTCCCGTGCGGCGGGTAAAAAAAGCCGCAGGCGCGCTTCTATCTACACGGAGCTTGCTTCCTGCGTAAGGAAAGGAAATACGTTTTTCTGCTCGTTTGCTCCAGTCCGGTCCTCTGATGAAATGCCGATAGAAAGGTCTTTAGTAGATAAAACCTGCTTGTTTATTGGAATATATATTTTGTTTTCACCAAGCTTGCGTAAAAGCCCGTAGCTTTAACAGATCTTTTCTTTTCAATGTTAAAAATGATAGAGCCTTCACTTTATCTATTCCCATTCTACACGTAATTTCAGCTCCTGCAATACGGCATTTTTCTGAAATTGACATCG
>PWLM01000184.1 GCA_003560495.1 Bacillus sp. (in: firmicutes)
CCGCTTTACAGCAGTTTGCTTAAGAAGGCCTGCGTCCGCTCATTCTGCGGATTATCAAAAAGATCTTCCGGCTTTCCTTCTTCCATAATGACTCCCTTATCCATGAAGATTACACGGTCTCCCATTTCGCGGGCAAAGCCCATTTCGTGGGTGACTACGACCATCGTCATTCCTTCTTTGGCAAGGTCTTTCATTACTTCCAGCACGTCCCCGACAAGCTCCGGATCCAGAGCAGACGTAGGTTCGTCAAACAGCATTACTTTTGGATTCATCGCCAGGGCACGGGCGATGGCAACCCGCTGCTTCTGACCGCCGGAAAGGCTTCCAGGATAAGCTTTGGCTTTATCACCAAGGCCTACCTTTTCGAGCATTTCCTGAGCTTCTTTTTCTGCCTGCTTTTTCTCCACGCCGTTGACTTTACGTGGTCCGAGCGACACGTTATCAAGAACCGTCATATGAGGGAAAAGATTAAAATGCTGGAACACCATGCCCACCCGGGATCGAAGTTTATTAATATCAACGTTTGGATCCGTCAGCTTTTCACCGTCGATCTCTACTTCTCCAGCCGTAATCTCTTCCAGCATATTCAAACACCGCAGAAAGGTACTTTTTCCGGAACCGGACGGACCGATAACGCACACAACTTCCTTCTCTGCAACTTCCGCATCAATCCCCTGCAGTACTTTTGTTTCCCCAAAACTTTTATGAAGATCTTTTACAGTAATCATTTAAACATCCAACCTCCGTTCAACCCGTCTCAGAAGAATCATCGACGGCACGGTAATAATCAAGTACCCAAAACAGAGCATAATATAAGGTACGAACGGGTCACCCGTTGTGCTTACATACTGCCGCATCAAATAGGTCATTTCACCAAGAGATATAACCGCAAAGATCGACGTATCCTTCAGACTGATAATAAACTGGTTGCCAAGCGGTGGAATCATCCGCTTAAATGCCTGCGGCCAGACGATATAACGCATTGTCTGAGTGGAAGTCATTCCCATGGAACGTCCTGCTTCTGTCTGTCCTTTATCCACAGATTCCACGCCGCCGCGGACGATTTCAGCAATGTAGGCCCCAGCGTTCAGGGCAATAACGAGAATACCTGCCTGAATGGCGGTAAAATTCAGACCGATAAATTCTGATACACCAAAGTAAAGAAAAAGTGCCTGAACGAGAATTGGTGTGCCACGAAGTGCTTCTATGTAGACAGTGGCAATGCCATAAATGATTTTGTTTTTGGAAAGACGCATCAGACCAAAAATGCTGCCGATAACAAACCCTATAAATACCCCGACAAATGTAACAATGAGCGTCAGCTGCATTCCCTGCCATATAAATGGAAGAGCATTTGTATAATGGGGACTGGTAAACAGGACGGTTAAATTATCAAACATGCTCCGAAAACCCCCTCTGAAAAATCCGCCCGGCACTTCCTGAAACCGCGCCGGACGAAAAAATTCCTGCTGCAGATAAACTTACTTATTCTTCATTGTTATCGTCTGCGTTTTCCTCATCATTATTTTCTGTGTTTTCTTCGTCGTTTTCTTCCGCGTCCCCTTCTTCTTCACTTTCAGCCAGAATTTCCATTGCTTCTTCCGGGCTGTCCGCAAGATCGTCCAGGTCCGGTTCATTTCCAAACCACTCTTCGTAAATTTCTGCATATGCGCCGTCTTCCATCATTTCAGCAAGCGCTTCGTTGACGTCTTCTCGAATTTCCGAGTCTTCCGGGAAAGCAATACCGTACTGTTCACCGGTAAGCGTATCACCGACAGCTTCCATTTCTCCTACACCTTCTGTCTCGATATAGTAAAGCACGTTAGGAAGATCGTAAATGGCCGCGTCCACGCGCCCTGACTGGAGATCCTGGTAGGCATTGACAATGTCCGGGAATGTTACAACTTCTGCATCTGTATTCTGCTGAAGGTATGTTTCGCTCGTCGTAGCTGCACGTGTTGCAACCGACCGTCCATCCACGTCATCAATCGACTGGATTTCTTCTTCGTCAGCGCGGACGGCAAGAATCAGCCCGGCACTGTAGTAAGGGTTGGAAAACTCAAAGTTTTCGGCACGTTCTTCGGTAATTGTCATCCCGGCAATTCCGATGTCATAACGGCCTGTTCCCATACCGGAAACAATACCGTCAAATTCCACCACTTCCAAATCAATCTCAAAGCCTACACGATCGGCAATCTCATTGATGAGATCAATATCGAACCCTTCCATTTCTCCAGTTTCTTCGTTAAGAAATTCAAACGGAACGTAACTGGAATCCGTTGCTACAGTATATGTAGGCGTGTCCCCATCTCCATCATTCCCGCAGGCTGCAAGAACAGCCACTGCTGCAGCCCCCGCTGCAAGACCCATCCACTTCTTTTTCATCTTTCCATTCCCCTTTCAATTCACATGATTTAGAATTTTGAGAAAATATGATTCATAGGAAAAAGATTAGCATAGTTTTACATAATTATCAATATAGCACTAAAACATTTTTCCTATATAACGAATAAATATATGGTCTCTACGTCACATTTAAAAGTATTCCAGGAGATGGACATTTTAGACTTTGTTTTTTAAGAACTTAATTTCACCTCCTGTAACGCCAGAGCGGAGCAATTTTCCGGAAAGCTCACAACAAATCAAAGGGAAATATCCTCACGGCTCTTACTCCTCCCGGAAGATGAAGAAGTCCGGCGTTTCGAAAACAGCCATGAGCTTCGCCGGAATCAAAAAGAAAAATTATGTGAATAAATATCCTGCTCTATCGTTTAAAGGATATTATATGAAGAAAGTGAACTGCTGAAAGGTTTCTGCCGTTCCACTTGGAAATTACTATATCCAAAAAACCTTGTTTTGCTTCTTAAGACACTGTACTTATATAGATCTTTCCTTGTTCAACTTGAATAAAATTATTAGTACAGTGTCTTCAGACTTAAATTATTACATATTTTATTACAATCTGCCCATAATTCACTAAGTTGAAAATCGACCATATGCTGGATTACCTTTTCCCTTTTCTTTCGATACTCTAATAAATAGAAGGGAGGTTCTCCAGAAAGAAAGTCTATTAAAAATTCACGAAAGGAATGATCTTTTAATGAAGAAAATTCTGTTTACAGCTTTAGTATTTTTAATGGCCTTCTCTGCGTTCATGCTTCCGGCAGGAGCGGTAGGAAAAGGACCTAACTACAATGGAAATGAAACGATAAAAGACGAAAGACTGACGAGCCACGAAGATTTAATGCAGCAGGTGGAGCGCGCAGCGGAAAGGTCTGAAAGCATTGAACTGGAAATAATAGGACAGTCGGTAAAAGAGCGGGATCTGCCGCTTGTAAAATTTGGAAATAATGAAGACAATCCAACTATTTTATTTCTTACACAGCAGCATGGGAACGAAGTACTTATTACAGAAGCCGCACTGAATGTTATTAAAAACCTGGCGACAAACAGCCGCCAGAACCGTGAACTGGCAGAAGAAGTAAACATTTTCTTCGTACCGCGCCTGAACCCGGACGGTGCAGCCGGTGATGTTAATTTTGACATTTCTGACCACGTCGGCGGCGGGCTTGCTACGAGGGCGAACGCAGACAACGTGGACTTGAACCGTGACCATAATACACAGGAGCAGCCGGAAACACAGGCTCTTCACGATAACGTACTTAATGCCTACGATATTGATTATCTTGTAGATTTTCATCACCAGGGAGCCAAATCAGGCATCGACGGGGAACTTGTTTCCGGATCTATCCTCTATCCTACGAATGACGGTGTAGATCCGGAAGTCGTGGAAATGTCGAAGCAGCTTGGTTCTATTATGTATGATGCTGTAGAAGACAGAGGGTTCGGCCTTCTCGGAAAATACAACGGCGGGGACGCCAACACGATTGCCAGAAACGGCCTTGCCTATGAGTATGATATTGCTACACTCCTTTTTGAAATGCGCGGCATGATCGATCATTCCAACCCGAATCAGGTGCTCGGCCAGAAAAGCAACGGCTATTTGATCCAGCAGGGAGTAATATCTATGGAAGCTGCTATTGAAGCTATTGCAGACCGCTCTATCAGTTCAGCGGATACTACTTTCTGGGATACACTGGAAGTGCAGAGCTTTATTGGTGAAGAAGAAGAAGGAGAATAAAAATATATGTGTCTGTACCCCGGGGGAATATTCTCCTCCGGGGATTTTTTAAGTGGTCAGCTTTATCTCTGCGCTTATCGTACTAAGCTTTGACAGGTACTGTAACCACTGACAATACTAGTTTATGTACAAGGTGGACCATCTTTTTTTCATGTAATGGAATCATAATGTTTAAAGAGGAAATATACGGGAAAATAACCTTTGAATAACAAAAAACTATTGAAGGAGGAATAAAGTATGAATGACCTCGGTAACCAGTTCCAAGAAATGCTGGGAGATCTTATTGGCGGTCTTGCAAACATAGTCATTGCTCTTTTACTTCTGCTTTTAGCCTGGGTAATTGCGCTGGCCGTAAAAAATCTCATCAGTAAGGGACTGAAAAAAGCGGGTGCCCACCGCGGACTCGCTAAAACGAAACTGGTCAAAGATGAGGATCAGGGAGCTTCTATTCTCTCATCCATAGCAAAAGTCGCCTACTTCCTTGTATTCTTATTGTTCCTGCCGGCTATACTCGACGCACTGAACATGGAAGCCGTCTCGGGACCGATTATGAATATGATGGAAACGTTCCTGGCCTTTTTACCTAATATCTTTGCCGCGGCAATCATTTTATTTGTAGGTATTTTCGTTGCCCGCCTCGTAAAAAATCTTATTGCGAACCTGCTGGACAGCGTAAAGATCGATCACTGGTTCAACCGTGTAACGAATATGGAAGGTAAACCGGATGCTCAAGGTCCTAAACTTTCCAATATTATTGCAAATGTTGTCTTTATCCTGATTTTGATTCCAATCATTACGGTTGCGCTGGAAGCTCTGAACATCCAGATGATTTCTGAGCCGATCAACAACGTATTCAGCATGATCCTGCAAATGATTCCAATGGTTGCTGTAGCGATCGTACTCATTCTTGTTGGTTACTTTATCGCCAAGTTCGTTGGAGATCTTCTGACGAGCCTGCTTGCCCGTACAGGTATCAACAATGTCTACAGCTTCTTCCAGATGGAAGGACCAAAAAAGGAATCGCTTAAACTTTCCAACATTCTTGGACAGGCTGTAAAAGTATTAATTATTTTATTCTTTACAGTAGAGGCTCTGAACGTACTGGAGCTCGGCGTATTAAATAACATCGGCGAAGCCATTCTCGCATTCCTGCCGCTGCTTGTAAGCGCCCTGATTATTCTGCTACTTGGCCTTTTCCTCGGTCATTACCTTGGAAACCTGATCCGGAAGTATGCAGACAGTGCACTGATTTCCAACATTGTTAAGTACGTAATTATTGCTTTTGCCGTATTCATGGCTTTCGATCAGCTGGAATTCGCTTCTACGATCGTTAATACAGCCTTTATGCTTATCCTTGGATCTCTCGCCGTAGCATTTGCGATCGCCTTCGGTATCGGCGGACGCGACTATGCCCGTAAAAAGCTTGAGGAAATGGATACGAAAGCAAAAAAAGAAGGAAATAAACCCGGAAACCCGGCGGCTGAGCAAAAACCGACGGACGCAAAGGATGACGGTCCTTCGAATACTACGAAGACATTTAAGCCGGATCCAAATGAAACTGGACGCCGCGATGACATGCTGCCTCCGGAAGAATAAAAAAGCACAAAAATTAAGCCTCCAAAAGCGGTTCCCGCTCTTGGAGGCTTTTTTTGCGATGGCATCCGGATGGTTACAGGCAGGGGCAGAAATTTCATTTCACCGTTCCATCGGGTTTTAAGAGCACTTCTGCCCCTGCTTTTCTGTCAGCGAATCCTGTTTTTAATCAGGTTCCTGTAATGCGATCTTAAGAAATAGCCGGCTTTTCCTCGGACCAGACGGAAATCCGCTCCACAAGTGCCAGTGTAATCAGCCCATTTCCTTCCGCTGTAAGTGGATGGCCGAGCGGTGTCGTCCGGCGGATAATCTGAGCATACATTTCTGCTTCTGAAATACGGCGGTTGAAGCCTTTCTCGGCCCAGTTTGTTACAAGTGCCACCGCTCCCGCTACGTGAGGGGCCGCCATGGACGTTCCTGTCAGTTCGGAATACCCTCCTTCCAGATACGTGGACTGGATATATTCGCCCGGAGCTACGAGATCGATTTCGTCATTTGTGTTCGTAAACTTCGTCAGTTTTCCTTCGAAATTCACCGCTCCCACTTGGATCACTTCATTGTAGGCTCCCGGATAGGCAAATTCATCTGTATCGAGGTTGCCGTCTCCTTCATTACCTGCAGCGCACACGACAGATACCCCTTCCAAAACGGCATTTTTTACTGCATTGTGAAGTTCCGGTATATCCTGAGGCCCCCCGAGAGACAAATTCATTACGCGGACACGCTCCCCGTTTTCCCCGCGCCAGGAAACAGCATAGTTCACTGCGTCAATAATCCCCTGCATATCTCCTCCACCGCTGCCTTCAAGCACCTTTAAAATAAGCAGTTTGGCTTCCGGTGCTACTCCGACTACGCCATTTCCATTTTCTTCTGCGGCAATCGTTCCGGCTACGTGGGTTCCGTGGCCGTTGTTATCTTCGAAATTGTTTTCGTCTCCTCCGTAATCCCGGGTAAAATTTTTCCCACCGATAATCTGGTTTTGGAGATCTGGATGATCAGACTGACAGCCTGTATCAAGTACGGCAATGACCTGTCCGGCTCCTTTTGTTTTTTCCCAGTACGCCGGAGCTTCCACCATTTCTATACCTTTGGGTACCTGCGAATATGTCCGGAACCTTTTTTCCACCTTGAATGGAATCAGTGCTACTTCCCGCTCCATACAAATCCCTCCTTTGAAAATATGAATGGCCTTACGCTTGATAAAGGGACGTGAGCCGCTGCTCTGCACAACCTGACAAGGGCAGATTTTAAACACCTGCTTTGTATATAGTTTACAACAATTCAACTGTAAAAATAATCACTATTATGAATTTTCTAACTTTTTTTGTGAGTTTATAAAAAAAAGCAGGTATATAAACCTGCAGAAAGGGAAGGAGGGATATCATGGGTTCAGAATATACTCTGGTAATTATTGTACTCTACAAAAAAATCCTCTACTGTACTGGATGTCCTGGATCAGAAACACGCTGTTACAAAAAGCACTATTATTTCCATATAGGGACACAGCGGCAACGATAAGTACTTTTTTTGATGAAAATAAAACCGGAAAGAGAACACTTTATGATTGTAAAACAGTAAAATCAGAAGGCGGACAGCCCGGAAACAACCCTCCCCCCTGGCGCTTGATATAAGCCATGCCTCCGGATTTTTGTAACTTCTGCTGTTAACTTCATTTTGTTCGAACAGGAGGCTTCACCTATAGATTATGCTGCAGGATATCGCTAATACAGATAATTTATTATTTCTACTCGCTCTTTTCTTTATTATAGGAGTCATGACAACTAAATTTGCTTCCCGTTTCGGAGTGCCGGCCCTGCTTCTCTTTATAGCTATCGGAATGATTGCCGGCAGTGACGGAATCGGCTTAATACATTTTAATGACCCTGTTTATGCTCAGCTTATCGGTCTTTTTGCACTCATCGTCATTTTGTTCGAGGGAGGGCTTTCCACTAAATGGTCCACGATCAAGCCGGTAGCTTTTCCCTCCCTCCTGCTTGCTACAGCAGGAGTGCTGGTTACAAGCCTTACCGTTGCCGCAGCGGCCGTCATGCTGCTCGATATTACCTGGCTGGAAGGTCTTCTTCTCGGAGCGATTGTAGGCTCTACCGACGCGGCTGCTGTCTTCGCTGCCCTGAAAGATAAAAATATTAAAGCGCGCATCGGGGCTACACTGGAAGCAGAATCAGGAAGCAATGACCCGATGGCTATGTTTTTGACGCTCGGTTTTCTTCAGCTGATTCTGGTTGAAGAAGAAACCGTACTCGGTATTGCCGGCGTCTTTTTTATTCAAATGGGTCTCGGTCTTCTGTTCGGCCTTGCTTTCGGCTGGGCGGCATCGTGGATAATCAACCGGATCAATCTGGATGCTGGAGGGCTTTATCCGATTCTTGCCATCGGCTTTGCTGTACTGACCTACAGCTCCACCGCTTTTTTTGATGGCAGCGGTCTGCTTGCTGTTTATGCGGCAGCTCTCGTTATTGGTAATAATACACTCACTTACAGACATACAATTTTCAGCTTCAACGAAGGATTCGCCTGGATGATGCAGCTGACAATGTTCGTGATCCTCGGCTTGTTTGCTTTCCCTTCCCAGGTGTTCACACCGGAAGTTATGTTTTACGGACTCGTACTTGCTTTCACACTGATACTTGTCGCCCGCCCGCTCGCTGTGCTCGTCTCTACCATCGGTTTTAAGTATACATGGCAGGAAAAGACGCTGCTTTCCTGGGCAGGTCTCCGTGGAGCTGTACCGATTGTTCTGGCCACGTATCCGATGATCGCCGATCTTCCCAATGCTCAGATTCTGTTCAATATCGTTTTCTTTGTGGTGCTGACTTCCGCCTTGATTCAAGGAGCAACGATCGCTCCTTTCGCTGCTAAACTCGGACTTACCGGTCCGAGAAAGGTCGCTCCAATCCATTCCCTGGAGCTGCTTTCCATCGGTCAGGCCAACGCAGAGATCGTAGAATACACAGTCAACGAAGAAACAGAAATCGAAGGGAAAACTCTCGCAGAAATTGACTTTCCATCGGACATTTTGATCAACGCCATTATCCGTGACAACGAACTGATTATGCCCTATGGGGATGCCGAAATAAAAACGGGGGATATTTTATATATTCTTGTTTCCCGAAAGAAAAAGAAAGAACTTAAACGAATTCTCGGCAGAAGAG
>PWLM01000146.1 GCA_003560495.1 Bacillus sp. (in: firmicutes)
TCCCACCGGCCTCTCCGCTATTACGAAGGGAAAGACATCTCATTATTGAAGAAAAGAAGATCCGTTTGAGCGGAAGAAATCAGCTGATCCCGGTCCGCTCGGAAAGCATGTAAAAGAAACATATTCAATCGATAAAATAACGCTTCCAGCAAAAAACTTAAAACAAACTGTCTTCTTCTTCGATAAAAGTATATGTAAAAGGCAGTAAAACAGTCCATAAAATTGTCAGGAACCCCGCAAACAACAGATTTCCAATCCATCCCGTATTCATGACATTCATGCCGATCAACAAAACAAGAATAAGCAGAATATTTCCAGTCCCGTATTTTTTTCTGCTCGGTAAATAATTTGTCTTCCCACAGGATGGACACTTTTTAGACGTAACAAATAAAACGATTTCTTTCCACTGGAACCGGCGTCTGCAGTTCCAGCATTGCGGCAGTTTCACAGGATCACCACCTTTTTAATTATTTTCCGCACGTACTGATTGAACTATTTTCTTTATATATTCACTCAGCAGTAACCTGTCTTGCCCTTCTCCGCCAAGGTTACTGTCGTTTTAAAGCATCCTCAGATCATCTTAATATTTCTAATACTCGGGGCCGGGTGAAATTCTGAACTGTTTAATTTTATCACTCTGTGTTCGTTTATTGAACTCCTTCAAAATAAATTGCCGTCAACAAACAAACTGTACCGGAAGAAGGTTTATCCCGATACAGCTTGAAAAATTGTATAATTATTTATTTTTTCTCTGCAGCGGCTGCTTCCCTGCAGTATTCAGCAGCTGACTGCATATTGGCCAGTGCAGCAATTGTTTCTTCTTCCGTCCTTGTTTTCAGACCGCAGTCCGGATTGATCCAGAACAGCTTCGGCGGCAGAACCCGCAGCGATTGAAGAATAATATCTCTCATTTCCTCTGCGGGTGGGATCCTCGGACTGTGAATATCATAAACACCAAGGCCGATCCCCTTGTCATATACGTTTTCTTCAAACACTTCGATTATCTCTCCGTGGCTCCGGGACGTTTCAATGGAGATGACATCCGCATCCATAGCAGAAATGGCACTCATAATATCATTAAATTCACTGTAGCACATATGTGTATGCACCTGAGTTGTCGGCTGCACTTGCTCTGATACAGCCCGGAAAGCATTCACTGCCCAATCAAGATAATAGGCGTGATCTTCTTTTTTTAATGGCAGCCCTTCTCTGAGAGCCGGCTCATCTACCTGGATCATTTCAATATTGTTTTCTTCCAGCGCTTTCAGTTCAGGCTGAAGTGCTTCTGCTATTTGAAACGCTGTCTGTTCCCGGGAAATGTCCATCCGTTCAAACGACCAGTTTAAAATAGTCACCGGTCCTGTGAGCATTCCTTTTACCGGCCTCCTCGTCTGCGCTCCTGCATAAGCCGTTTCTTTTACAGTCATAGGTCTATTAAACTTAACATCAGAGTAGATTACCGGCGGCTTCACACAACGGGAACCGTAGGACTGGACCCACCCATTTTCTGTCACAGCAAAACCATCCAGCTTTTCACCAAAAAATTCAACCATATCGTTTCTTTCAAATTCCCCATGCACAAGAACATCCAGGCCGATATCTTCCTGCAGCTTTATCCAGCGGTCGATTTTTTTCTTAACAAGCCTGTCATACTGCCCCTGATCCATCTCTCCCCGCCGGAAAGCAGTACGTGCCCTTCGCATATCCAGTGTCTGTGGAAAACTTCCTATCGTTGTTGTCGGCAGAAGCGGCAGTTCCCACTTCTTCTGCTGCAGTGGAAAGCGCTCTTCAAATGAATGGTTTCTCTTTGCTTTTCTTACTTCTACTTGGGTGAAATTTTGATATCTTCTCCGGAAATCATGAAGCTTTTCCTGGTGAGCTTTCCAACTCGTTGTTTTTTCCTGGTACTTTAACAGCTGCAGTTCCTGAAGCTTCTCCTCGGCAAAAGCAAGGCCATTTTGAAGAGCGGAAGAAAGCTTCGTTTCATGCTTTAAAGACACCGGTACGTGAAGCAGGCTGCAGCTGGGCTGAAGCCATATTTCCTGTTCGTCCGGCAGTTCAGAACGAAGATACGAAGTCAGGGCATCTGCCGTTTCCAAATCCGTTTTCCATACATTTCTTCCGTCAATAACACCGAGCGCCAGGATTTTATCTTCCGGCAGCTTGAATTCTTTTAACTGAACTGCGTTATTGCCCTGATCGTGGACAAGATCGATGCCTATTCCCTTTACCGGGAAATGAGCGAGGCGCTTAAGATCGGTAATAGACTCAAAGTAAGTCTGAAAGAGAAGGCCTGCTCCTGGAACGAGTCCGTGGATATCCTGATAAACTTTTTCCACAATATCCATTTCTTTATCATCAAGAGAATAGACCAGTGCGGGTTCATCCATCTGGATTATTTCAGCTCCTGCTTCCGTCAGCTCTCCAATAACTTTCGCGTAAAGAGTGACGAGAATGTCAAGATAACTCTGGAATTGTTCTTCCGGATATCCTTTAGACAACTTCAGCAGCGTATAAGGACCGACAAGCACCGGCTTTCCTTTTATTCCTGTTTTTTCTTCTGCTTCTTTAAACTCTGCCAGGGGCTTATTATAAGTAACTTTTGGAATCCATGCTTCTTCAATTTCAGGTACGATATAATGATAGTTTGTATTAAACCATTTCGTCATTTCACACGCTCCACTTTCTTTCGTCCCTCTGGCCATAGCAAAGTACGTATCCAATGAACCGGCCTCTCCTGCTGAGGCAAAGCGCTTCGGAATCATATTGAACATCACTGCCATATCCAGCATATGATCGTAACAGCTGAAATCTCCGACCGGTATATAGTCCAGTCCGGACTGTTTGAGCTTATTAAGCCTGCTCAGCCGTATCGTTTGCATCTTTTTTTCGAATTCATTGTTATTGATTTCGTTTCTCCAGAAGCTTTCCAGGGTTCTTTTCCATTCCCGCTGCTCTCCAATTCTAGGAAAACCTTGAATACTTGTTTTGACTGTCATTATCCTTCCCTCATTCCTTAAAAAAGTTAATCCTATCTGCCATTGTATGAAATTGAAAAAACCCTTACATTCGTTGTTACACGAACATTCAGCTGACATAAAAAAAGGATATTCCTCTTATCGGGTAAGAGAAATATCCTGAAGATCAGCACAAAATAGACACGGGGGTTCCGTGTATGCGATCGATATTCCACCTCCTATGACCCGTAGGCTAATGGTTAGAAAAACACAGGCAGGTCTCCTGACTTGAGGATGAACACATTTATACCTTCCCGAACCAAATGGCTCAGTGGCATACATAAATGCTAGCCTCTTACAGTGGCGGGACCGTCCCGGAATTGCACCGGGTTCCCTTTTAATGAACGAACAAAAAGCTCATTCAACCTGAATTTTTATAATTATTAAGTTCTTCTGTATCTTAGCTTACCCGTCTGATATTGTCAAAACTTTTTGAAGAATACTATTTCAATTAATTTTAACGGCGATATTTGTAAAAACAGTGCTCACAGCACAGTGCAAAAGCTACTTTGCAGCTTCCAATATGGCTTCAATAACTACTTCCGGCTCCTCATGATGAAGAAAATGCGTGGTATGAGGAACAATTTCCTGCTCCGACTGACTGGAATAATCTTTCATATCCAGCTGTGTTTCATGCCAGTTTTCCCGGCCTGGGAAATCAGCCGTAAGAATGGTTAATGGAATGTCTCCGATATCTCCCTCTTCATATACAGTCCGGCCGTTTTCATTGAATTTTTCCCTTTCAGCTATCATCGTATCGTTCCACCTGTGCTGCAATGTCATCAGCTCGTTCTTTTTTCTAATGTCTTCTGGAATCTGTTCATAGGGATCTACTTCCATTGAAGCAAAATTTTCACTCTGCATTAACAGACGAAGTATCCCGGTATTTCGCATCGCTTTGTACACATAGGAGCGCATCGGAGTTTCGATCGTTCTTTCCGCCGCATGACGCGGATGAACGCCGTCGATCAGCACAATTCCCTTCACTTCTTCAGGATATCGCTGGGCATAGTGCAGCACTTCAAGAGCACCCATGGAATGAGCGGCAAAAACGTATGGTCCTCCTTCCCCGGATTTTTCCAGAGCCTGCTTTAATTCACTCGTCATATTGTGAACTGTACGCTCCTGGGATGATGGTTCACTCCATCCGTAACCCGGCCGTTCATACATAATGGTGGAATGCTCTTTAGAGACTGCTTCCTGCAGTTTATACATATCGGCGTAAGGAGAGGCCGTACCGCTGCCGGCTGTAAAAACAACTGTCGGATCCCCTTCACCTCTTTGGTGGAGATGAATATTTTTATCGTTCACTTCCACTATTTTCCCAGGAGGAGGGTTAGCTTTTTTCTCCTTCTCCGAAACCCAGGCTTCATAAATAGAAGATGCGGCTAAAAATATAAGCAGGAGACCCCCGAAAACAAACATACGGCGTCTCCAGCGTCGTTCAGGCTTTTTTTTATTATCCATCGTTTTCTGCTCCTTATGAAAATCTTTCCTGTCAAACAGGCTGTGACTTTCATTCCCTGAGTCATCGTGGCGGTAAACCTTTTCCTCATGCAAATGTATGTAAAAAAGCTGTTTTTAATGGCTCCATAAAAAAAACGGAAGTATGCGACCATCCGGCGTCAAATTTATACCTGTGATACGTTTTTTCTCAAACGGAAAATATATTTTATCCTCAGAATTAATGTCTTTATAAATCTAATAATTCGAGAGACATGATTCCCTTCTCCGCTTAGTGTGCTCGCCAACTGCAGCCGTTCTCTGCTGGAGATAATAGTTTATCAACAGCTTTATAAATATATATGGATCCTGTTTCTATTATAAAAAGGTAACTATTTTCAAATGAATTAAAGATCTTTTTTGAAAACATAGCTCGCTTTTTGATAGGCCATTTTATTTTCATAAAACCGGTGAGCAGCCTCCCGCTGCAGCCCTGAAGAAAGCGCTGTGCTTTCATATCCGTGAGCCTGCGCCCACTCCTGTACAAAGGTAAGCAGTTTTTCTCCATATCCCCGGGAACGCCTGTCTTCTGCAGTCACGAGATCACATATCCATACAAACCGCCCATAGTAAAGAGTGATCATCGGTTTAAAACCTGTAACTGCAATTATTTTCCCTTCTTCCAGCAAAGCAAACAGACGGTAGCTGTCTTTTTCTTCGGCTTCCTTAACCAGTGCTAAGTATGAAGATTCATCCAGATGCGTCCTCAGCTGTTTCATGACTGGAAAGGCACTGAGCAGTTCTGTTTTTGTTTTCAGTTCTTTTATTTCCATTTTCCTCACATCACATTCTCCTTTATCAATGACGATGTTAAAGCGTATTATGGATAGAAAAACGAAGCGGGAACCGGCGGACGTCTTCGGAAAAAAAGAGGTCGAAGGATAGGAGGAAGTGCCAGCCGGAGATCTCCTCCACGGCAGAACTGGAGTGAAGTTTTCTCCAGCCAACCATGAACTTTCACATAGCTTGGTTAATAAAGTCTTTTAGTATAGCTTTCCTCCAAGCTTTTTTCAATGGATTCTTCTGATCTTCCGGGAAGTGCTGCGTGTTTCTTCAAAATTTTTACTGCAGAAGGAAGTGTTTCTTCCGCCGGCCACTTCTCTGTCTGCCATAAACCGGATCGTTTAAACGCTTTTGCACAGTGAATAAAACATTCTTCTACGTCCACCCCTATTCCGAAAAGTGGAGTCTTTCCTTTCACTGCCATTCTTTCCATCAGCTTTTTATCATTTAATACTGCCGCTTTTCCGTTTACACGGAGTGTTTCTTCTAGTCCCGGTATTATAAACAGCAGCCCGGCACAGGGATTGGAGATAATGTTTATCATGGAATCGAATCTTTTATTGCCGGGTCTTTCCGGAATAAGAAGCGTTTTGTCGTCCAGAATATGCACAAACCCGGGATCATCTCCTCTCGGTGATACGTCACAGGTTCCGGCTTGATCAGCAGTGGACAATAAAAGAAATGGAGATTTTTGAATGAATTCTCTGCAGTGGTCATCCAGGTAATTAATCGCTTTATTCGCTGCGAGTTCACCAGCTTTTCCTGCCGTTTCATGGAGCTCATTTACGGAGATAACTTTTTTATTAAACCAGGGATTCATTTTTACTATCTTCCTTGTTCACCCTTTGAAGCATCTCCACACGGTTTCCAAACGGATCCCGGAATTCAAACCGTTCCATACCGGGGATAGGCACGGATTCTAAAATAATTATTCCTTGGTCTGCAAGTTTATTTCTCCACAGGTTAAGATCTGTGACCTCATAGGCTAGATGGGCTTTCGTCTGAAAACGGTCAAATCCATCTTCCGTTCCAGCATGAACTTCCAAGTTTCCGGCCTGCAGCCAGAATCCTCCACGTTTTTTCAGGGATTCCGGCTTATCAATTTCTTTCAGGCCAAGAATTCCGCAGTAAAAATCTTTTGCCTTTTCTTCTTCGTTTCTCGGAATGGTAATCTGTGCATGGTGAATTCCTGTAATCATCATTTGTCCTCCTTTTATTGTTCTAACTATTATTTGGCATAGAATAAGGTAGAATATAAGAAACCAAAATCTTGAAAGGGCTGAAGCTGATGAAAAAAGTTACTGTTCATACCCGCCGCCTGACTCCTGTCTCTAAGGTGTATGAAGGGAAAAATCAAATAGGGCAATTAAAATCCGTGAAAAATATGGCAGCGCAGCAAAAGGAGTTTTCCTTACAACTCGACTGGCATGGTACAGCTTATCAGGCACTGGAAACAAAAAATAATCTTGATAGAAGAAACTGGACGCTTCATAAGCAGAAAGAACAGGCTGGAACACTGTCTGTTCCAAGTCGTCCATCTGCGCTCGGGAATCCGGACTACGAACCATCACAACTTCTAATCCACGGTAGTACATTAACTTTGAACGAAGGAGAAAAGGGCCGTCATCTTACACTGATGAATGAACAAAGTGAAAAAACAGCCGAGTTGAAGAAAAAAGGATTCGGTAAAGTGGAAGCCACACTGTACCCGGAAGAAGACGAACCTCTTTTTCTTCTCGCCCTTTACATTGCATTCAAACTTTAATCATCCTTTATTCACCCATTCCGCCCGAAGCATACCGTATACGTAATGATCAACATAGTTATCGTACAATTTTTCACTCCCTCTAAGACATCCTTCGTATTCAAAGCCGAGCCGCTTTGGAACAGCAGAACTTTTCCTGTTTTCCGAAGCGGCCCGTATTTCCACCCGCTGAAGCTCCAGTTCAATAAAACAGTAATCTACCACTGCATGGCATGCTTTGGTCATAAGTCCTCTGCCGGTAAAGGCTTCCCCCAGCCAGTAACCAACAGATGTGGACCGGTTCGGCCAGTCAATTTTATGCAGCCCGATAACTCCGGCAAGGTCTTCCTTAAACCAGATTCCTGCCTGAAATCCATTGTTTTCTCCGTACTGTTTCATCGCACCATGAATAAATTCTTCGGACTGGCCGGGGGTCTCAATAAAATCCACCCATGGAAGCCAGGTCCGGAGACTCTTTCTGGAGCTGTCCGTCACAGCAAACAGCTGCCGGGCGTGATGCGGCTCCAGCAGTTTCAAATATGTATTTTCATCAATCTGCTTCGTAAACATATTTCCTCCTTAAGCATCCTCATTTTTTATGTTCTTTTTCCACTCGTTACTAAGCATACTCATTTCCAGAAGGCTCCAAAATTCCTCCCCGACTTTTACTTTATCTCTCAGCCTTCCTTCTTTGACAAACCCAACTTTTTTGTAGGCAGCAGCTGCAGATAAGTTAAAATCAAAAACGCCGAGACTTACCCGGTGCAGCTGCATTTCTTCAAAAGCAGTGTGAAGCACTTGACGCATCATTTCCTGTCCTTTACCCTGCCCCCGGTCTGCTTCACTCCCAATAAGCACTCGGCAGATCCGTGCAGATTCATTCTTTTTGTCTATGTAATCCAGCGAGATATGACCGATAACCTCCCCTTCTTCATTCACTGCACTGTAAATACGCAGCCTGCCTTCCTGCATTCTTTTACGGTACTTCTCAAGCTGAGGTTTTGTCAGCGGGTAATTGAAATCAGATCCTCCCCATTGAACGAGCAGTTCCGGGGAATTGATCCATTTTATAAGCTTCTCGTCATCTTCCGGTTGAAACGAGCGAAGTATAATCATATGGTGCCCCCCCTAAAAACAGCTGTAATAAAATTTTTAAAGTTTACTCTTTCACCTTCAGTTGCAGCGAGTCCTACTTTCCTTTCTCATTACCTGTTTTTATTTCTTCCCGCAGCTTAGTCAATTGATAAATTATTTGTGTGTTCTGGTTCACCTGCTCTTCAGAGTTGTTTTTAATTTTAAACAACAAATAATACATAACAATAATCAGCCCGATAGAAAAGACTATATTGATTAGCATACCTATATTAACTATCATTCCACACCGACCTCCTATGATTTCTATTTGTTAATCATTTATCCGTCTTGATGAACTAAACTAAAGAATTACTCTTGTTCTATTGATTGGATTTCGGTGCAGGCAAAGCGCTGTACAATATCTAAGAATTCACATTCCCATTCATTACTCCACCGGAAAGTGAATCAGCTGCCGGATGAGGAGACGGCTGCCCCACCTGCAATGGTCGCGATCATGGCAGCATTCTGCGCTTCCATAACAGTTTCCATCGTCGCAAACAAATGCACGTCCACTGCTTTCTGCTGATCAAACAATGTCACCATAACCAAATTTGCTGCAGTCAGGCTGTTCCAGTCCTTATGCCACCGGAATGGTTTTTTCCGGTTAAGATCATCTGCCGTTCTCTTGATTTTTTCAAACGTTTCTTTCTCCAGAGAGGTAAGGGCCAGAAGAGCGAGTGCCGGGTAATGCAACTGTTTAAGTTTCAGCCCTGACTTCTTCCATTCAGCTGCTGCTTCCTTAAGCCGTTCAACCAGCTCTTCTTTTTCATGTTCTTCATCCAGAGAAAGGATATGACTCAAAAACTGCAGGTCGTTACCTTTATGGAGACCGATGCCGGTCGCTTCCTTATAAAAGTACTCAATCCGGTTCATCAGTTCTTCGGTATTTTCTTTTCTCTGAGCCAGAAGAGAAGCAAGCGGATAATCATGCTCGGACGTAATGAATGGATGCTCCTTTTTCATTGCCCGGTGCACTTCCATTGTTTTACTCGTCTGCTCATGAAAAGGCACCGTCCGGTCCCCGGAAGAAAGCAGGACAAGAGCCGTGGTATAAGTGGCAGCTCCCTTCTTGAATTTTTGATTTCGAAGTTCTTTATAAATCAGCTCGACATCTTTCAGCCTCTCCTTCGGTTCTTCATAATTCGTATCCAGTACAGCTGCCATAGTCAGTCTCGGGGTCGACCGCAGGGGAGAAAACAATGCCGCCTCTTTCTTTATATGTTCTGTAAGGTCCCGGTACCTGTCCTGTGAAAAATCCTTTTCTCTCAGCACATACATGGAAGAGGCATTCATGAACAGTTTACTGTCCGTCATCTCCCACTTAAATGACTTTTTCAACTGCAGAAAGATATCCTCATATTTTTTCAAATACTCATTCATCACGCATTCCTCCCCGGTCAATCAACTAATATTCCGTTTCCTCCATGCACCTTATGTTTTAAGAAAGAAAAAGACACCCGCTCCAAAAGCAGATGTCTTCAATTAATACTATATATTCTGTTTACCAATGAGATTATCCTGCTTTTGACTCATATTCCACATCTTCTCTTTTTTCTTCTGCAAAATATCCGAAAGCTGCTGCAATAAGAGCGGGCAAAACCCAGCCGAGACCGTTGTCGTGCAAAGGGATATAACTGAGTCCGGCATTCAGCTCATTCGACTGTATCCCTACAGCGTTCAGTGACTCATATACAGCAAAAACGGAAGTAACCGCGACTGAGTAAACGTACATTTTTCTGCTTTCCTGAAAGAAATGCTGAAAAAGGGAAAGTGAAATAAGCACGATTGCGAGTGGATAAATCAGCACCAGCAGTGGAACCGCAATATCCAGAATCACAACGAGGCCAAAGTTAGTGAAAACGAAGCCCGTTCCTACAAAAACAGTGGTGAAAAAGCTATAGGAAAACTTAGGAAATGTTTCATGAAAAAAGCTCGCGCAGGCGCTCGTCAGCCCGACGCATGTTGTTAAGCAGGCAAGGAGAATAATCATACCGAAAACTATGCTTCCACTGCTTCCGAAGAGCAGCTGGGAGGCGATAACGATAATTTCCGCACCGTCTGTAACCGGCTGATCCACCGGCAGCACCCGGCCTATCCAGCCGAGGGAAAGATACACTATCATGAGTCCGGCAGAAGCGATCAACCCTGCTGTAAGAGTCCCCTGGACGAGTGTTTTTTTATCCGCTGCTCCTTTGCTTTTAAGTCCGTTAATTATGACAATCCCAAAAGCCAGGGCAGCGATTGCATCCATCGTAAAGTAGCCTTCAAGAAAACCACTCAAAAACGGGGAAGCTTCATATTTATCTATAACCGGCGCATCGTTGTACTGAAAAGTACGGAAAGCCTGAACAAACAGGACAGCAAGTACAGCAAGGAGAGCCGGCGTAAGTATCCGTCCTACGTAGTCGACTACTTTTTTCGGGTTGATACTCAACAGATAAGTCAGTATAAAAAAAACTACCGAGAATGTGAAAAGTACCAGAGTTCCCTCCACGTTGAACATTTGTACAAAACCCAGTTCATACGCTACGTTCGAAGCACGCGGGATACCATAAAAAGCTCCGATCGACATGTAAATAATAATCGCAAAAACAAGCCCGAAAAGCGGGTGCACCCTCTGTCCGATCTCCAGCAGTCCGTTGTTGGATAAAGTGACTGCAAGAATAGCGAGAAGCGGAAGAAATACTGCCGTCAAAATAAAACCGGTGACTGCCGGAATAAATGCTGCTCCGGCCTCCATCCCTAGCAGAGGAGGAAAAATTAAATTCCCCGCTCCGAAAAACATCGAAAAAAGCATGAAACCAGCAAAAAGATAGTGTTTCTTATCCATTTTATTCACTCCAAAAAATTCCGGAGCCACAGCTGTTCCGGATAATAGATACTGAAAATATAGCTTTTTATAAAAAATTATTAATTGAAATTGTTTCGATTGGATCTCCGTGTACCCTAAGAGAATTTAGCATGGCTGATTGAGAAGGTCAATATATTTTTTTAATATATCAATAAATTAGAAATTGTCTGTATAATTATTATTTTTATAAAAATTTTGTATACACGAGAATGTTTTTGGACCAAAAAACTGCTTAACTGATGATTGCACCAGGAAAGCAGCTTTTTCTTTTCTCTTTGTTTTTAGTCGTTATTTCTATACCATAAACCTGCGGCATTCACCTCACTGCCTGTCAGTTGATGACCGGCAGATTCCCAGTGGGTTTTTACGGAAGCGCCGGCTTTTTCAAGAACTGCTGCCAGTTCTTCTGCCTGCTCTTTCGGAATAAGCGGATCGTTCGTCCCTGCTGCGAGAAATACTCGTTTTCCTGTCAGATCCGGCAGATCTACATTTTTAAGCGGTACCATGGCGTGATGCAGGACAGCTGCACTCAGGGCGTCTTTGTCGTGGTAAAGCAGACTGGCTGCAATATTGGCACCGTTGGAGTATCCGACAGCAGTAATATTATGACGGTTAAAGCCATACTTTTCAGAAGCTTCGTCCAGAAAGGAGTTCAGCTCCTTCGTGCGGTAGATGAGATCTTCTTCATCAAACACGCCTTCCCTCAGACGTTTAAAAAATCTTGGCATTCCGTTTTCCAGAACATTACCCCTGACGCTTAGAACCGGTGCCTCCGGATCAATCATGGAAGCAAGCGGCAGCAGGTCTTTTTCTGTGCCGCCAGTCCCATGCAGCAGGAGCAGTGCCGGTCTTTCAGAACTTCCCTCTTTAAAAATATGTTCCATCTGTATAACACTCCTTTTATTCGACCCGGAGGGCAGAACACCGTCCCCGGGTTTCGCTCAGCTGTCGTCAGCTGTTATTTTCTGATTGGTTTCATCGCTTCCGACCAGCTGACAAGCTGGTCAAGCATGTCGCTGACGGATTTTTCCTGTACGTCCGCCGGACGGAGTGTCGTTCCGTTTTCAAAGTCTGTAAACAGGGAGAGTGCTGGATGAACCCGCACATCTGCAATAAGCAGCTCTCCAAGAATTCCCCGGAGATGTTCAGCTGCCCTTGCGCCACCGACAGAGCCGTAGGATACAATTCCTGCTGCCTTGTTATTCCATTCGCTTCTCAAATGGTCGAGTGCGTTTTTTAAGGAGCCGGTAATCGAATGATTGTATTCCTGTACGATGAAAATAAATCCGTCTTTTGATGCTACATCTTCTGACCATGCTGTAACACCGGAAGTGTCCCCTTCCGCTTCTCCGAGAAATGGAAGCTTATAATCTGCAATGTCGAGCACACTGTAGTCTGCGTCTCCTCTGTCCTCAGCAATTTTCTTTACCCATTCTCCGACCTGCGGGCTGACTCTGCCTTCTCTCGTGGATCCCAGCACAATCCCAATATTTAATCTGTTCATTTTTTGTATCCTCCTTTAAATTTTACAAGTATTCTTTTTCTATAGTTTTTGTACTGCGTACTGTGTCGATGGGACGTACTTTGCTTTCGATCTGCTCTCTCTGGTCTTCAAAAAACGGCGGCAGGGAAAGTTTTTCCCCGAGCGTTTCATACGGCTCATCCCCCATGAAACCGGGTCCGTCAGTTGCCCACTCGAATAAAATCCCCTGTGCTACTCTTGCATAAAGAGATTCGAAGAAAAACCGATCGACGTAACCGGAAGTCGGGAAGCCGGTCTGGTGCATATGACTGATCCACTCTTCCAGCACACTTCGGTCAGCCACCCGGAAAGCGGCATGGTGTACTGTTCCAAATCCCTGGCGGCCCTGTGGCAGAACTGCATTGTACTCTACAATAACCTGGGCCCCGCTGCCTCCTTCTCCCATCTCATATAAGTGCAGCGAACCTTCAGACGCTTTTTCTTTCATAAACATGACCTTCTCAAGTACTTCCTTAAAATGATCAAATTGGGAAACCCGGATATGAAGAGGCCCAAGACCGGTAATAGCAAATTCCAGCGGCACCGGTCCGTTCTGCCACGGAATCCCCGGGGCCACCCCTTCGTTATGCTCATCGGATACGAGCATATACTGCTGGTCATCAAAATCCGAAAAATTAATGATTTTTCTGCCAAACTGCTCTTTGATACCTGAGTGGGAGACCTCGTATTTATCAAAGCGTTTTACCCAGTACTCAAGTGCTTTATCATCCGGTACTCGGAAACCGGTTTTATATATTTCATCTGTGCCGTGCGATCCCTTTGGAATACCCGGAAAATCAAAGAATGTCATATCGGTTCCGGCAGATCCTTCATCATCTGCGAAAAATAAATGATACGTCTGAATATCGTCCTGGTTCACCGATTTTTTGACAAGTCGCATCCCGAGTACGTACGTAAAAAATTCATAGTTTTTTTCAGCACTGCTCGTTATTGCTGTTACATGGTGGAGTCCTTTAAGTTCGTTCATGCTATTCTCTCCTTTAGATTATCTCGTTTTCGAGATATTATATTAAAATTTTTTTATCTTTGCTGTGCTTTATAGCCGATCTTTTTCAGGCTTTCAATCAGCGTTTCTACTTCCTCCTCTTCCAGTTCGGAAAACACTTCATTTACCGAGAGTTCGTGTTCAGGGAAAATTTTATTCATGAGCGCTGTTCCCTCTTCGGTAAGTTCCGCATACGTTACGCGGCGGTCATCCGGGCAGGCTGTACGGACAACGTACTGTTTTTTTGTCAGCTTGTCGATGACGTAAGTAATACTGCTGCTGGCGATCAGCACATTTTTACCGATCAGCTGGATAGGATGTCTTCCTCGATGATGAAGAAGCTCCATGACCGAAAACTCTGTCGGGTTTAATCCATGCTCTGCTGCGTCTTTTTTAATCACTCCGTGAACCGCATCCGCAGCTTTTACGAGAACGGTCACTGCCTTCAAATTTCTATTTTCCGGTTCCATGAGCACCACCTCTCAAAAATTTATCTCGAATTAAAGATTCTTTAATATGAGATAAATATATCATGGGTATAGAAAGGTGTCAACAGCTACTTAAAAAAAGTTAGTGCCCTCGACATCCTCAATGAAAAATTTTTTAAAAGCATAAAAGATAAAAACGTAGTATGATAGGTAGAGTCATTTGAGTAATAAAAGGAAGAGGTTTTATTAATGAGTAATACGTTTGATCAATTCCAGCTCAGCGGAGAAATTCGAGATGCGCTGGCCGGAATGAAATATGAACACGCAACGGAAGTGCAGAGTCTTGTTATACCGAAGCTGTTACATGGCAGCGATGTTATTGTAAAAGCGAAAACAGGAAGCGGAAAAACTGCTGCCTTTGGTGTCCCGCTCTGTGAGAAGGCAGTCTGGGAGGAAAATAAACCGCAGGCTCTCGTACTGACGCCGACACGTGAACTTGCTATGCAGGTTAAAGAAGATATCCAGAACATAGGACGCTTTAAACGTTTAAAAGCTGCTCTGCTTGTCGGACAGCAGCCGGCAGCTCCTCAGCGGGTGGAATTGAATCAAAAGGTTCATATTGTTACCGGTACACCAGGCAGAGTGCTGGATCATATCGAAAAAGGCACGCTGAATCTGGAAAACGTTAAATACGTGGTGCTTGATGAAGCTGACGAGATGCTGAATATGGGCTTTATCGACCAGGTCGAGCAGATCCTTGCGGAAGTGCCTGAAGAACGAACCACCTCACTGTTCTCAGCAACACTTCCCCAAAAAGTAATTAAGCTTTCGGAAAGACATATGAATCAGCCCGAGATTGTCGAAACTGTGCTGGAAGAAAAACCCGACATAGATTTTACCTGGCTGGAAACGTCCCGGGAAACGAAAATAAAAGACCTTTATAAATTTCTCGTGAAAGAGCAGCCGGAGTCCGCCGTGCTGTTCTGCAATCAGAAAGATACGGTAGATGAATTGACTTCCTACCTGAAGGAGCAGGGCCTTTCCTGTGACAAAATTCACGGAGGGCTGGAGCAGAAAGAGCGGACGCAGGTGATGGAAGAATTCAAGCGTGGTACTACCCGCTATCTTATTGCCTCTGATGTAGCAGCAAGAGGAATTGATGTTCTCGACATGCCCCTCGTTATTAACGTGGATGTGCCTGTTGAAACAGAAAAATTTATCCACCGGACCGGAAGAACGGCACGGGCAGGCAGAGAAGGAAAAGCAGTGACATTTATCATTCCTCAGGAAAGACGTTATGCGGAGATTATCGGCCGCCGCTTAAAAACAGAAGTAGATCTGGAACCGGTTCCTTTCCCAACCACGGCGGAAGAAAAAGCCTTCACACTAAAAATGAAGGAAGTTCCACAGCTGAAAAAAGATAAGAGTGCTCCTCTGGAGAAGAACATTACGAAGCTTTATTTTAATGGCGGTAAAAAGAAAAAACTCAGGGCTTTCGATTTTGTCGGTACTATCACTTCGATTCCCGGTATAGAAGCTGAAGATATCGGAATCATCACCGTAGAATCACTTGCTACTTACGTTGATATTCTCAACGGAAAGGGTGCCGTGGTTCTTCAGGAGATGGAGGATCGTAAAGTAAAAGGAAAGAATTTAAAAGTTAGAGAAGCAAGAAGATAAAGATAAAGAAGCAGAGCCGGCAGCCGGTTCTGCTTCTTTTCTTTGGATGAGCTGATTTATCTGTCTTTAATCATAATTTACCGGAGGAGAAATATTTCCCTTCCCGCTGATAGTCTGTCTGCAAAAACTTTATGAAAAACAACCGCATAAAAGTTCCCGGTGCAGCCTCCGGTTATCATTCCGTTTTCTGCGGCTTCATCTCCAGTGGAATGAAATAGTCGGAACATCCCTGCCACCCGAGCTCCCCGCTTAATATATCAAAAGTGGAATGGAAAAAATCCTGCACCGCTTTTTGCGGCACCCCGGCTGAACGAATGGTTTCCACATTTAAAAAGTACTCGCTTAAAGCACTGTCAAAGTAGGCTCCTTCCGGCTTTAAGGATGTACCGTCGAGATCTTTATTAATAAAGGGATAAGGAAGCACAAAATAGGAAGGTACGTCCACCTGTTCGTCCCCGAGCCAGAAACCAAACTCAATCATCTGCTCATCGAACGCAGCTTTTTCAATAATCTTGTCTTCAGGAAAAGGTTCCATAATACCCGGCAGGATTATCATAGACACATCGAATGTCCCCCAGAACAAGGCCGGTTTGACTTTACGGCAGCGAAGCGGGCCGATAAATTTCGTCTGCTCCTTTACTGCTTCCTGAAACAACCGCAGCCCTTTTAAGGCACTTTCTTTATGGTATAAAAGTGGAGTGCTGTCCTCATTCAGCAGCTGCTTGTATGCCATTTCCTGCGGCTTTGGATTAATGGAAACATTTAGATCGTGCTTCTGCAGTTTATGAAATATTTCGTCAAAGTAGTCCCGGATTGATTTGGAAGATTCGATAATGACAGACTCTGTTTTCCCGTCTACCTGAATAAGGATCAAACTGTTGGGTATATCCACATCCAGCTGAAACACATGCTCTTTTTCAAAAAGCAGGCCTGTCGTAAAACCCGAGGGCGTCAGCGGAAGCGTCACGTGTGCCCACTGCGGCTCCTGCTGTGCTCTTTCCAGCTTAATTTTTCCAAGGATTTGAGAAATAAGGTGCAGCGTGAACTTCGTATCCTTCCATTCGGAGTGGCGAATAATTTCCATAGTCATTCCCCTTTCATAATTGTAATGGACTACTGTCTTCTTTAAGACTTAGTTACTTCTTCCCCGCACCGGGGCTGTTAAACCAGTCGAGATCAGGAATGTTTTTCAGAGGGATAATCAGGGGATATAATCCATAGTTACCAGCAATTGTTCAGAGGAGGTTTTTTGATGCGCAATCAGGACAAAGACATTAACCCGTATGCAGAATTTAAAGGTGCTAAAAAAGAAAAAGACCGGAAGCCAGTTTTCCGGATCATTGATTATGCCTGCTACGTATTCGGAACTCTGCTTATTATCGCGATGGGGACGGGCTGGAACCCGCTGGCGGAAGAAGGATACCTTGGCGCGACTTTTTTCTTCCTTGCTGCTTTATACACAGGCTCCCATGCGCTGGAGGGCGGTATCGATGGAAAGAAACGGGTCGTTCTCATGTTTGGTGTACCGGCATTAATCGGCCTCATTACAGCGATACTTTTTGTTTACGTAGTATAACCGTTTTTACAGGCTCTTTTAAAGAACTGTACTTTTCACTGCTTCCATCCGACACAATAAAAAAGGAGCCGAAGCCCCGCCTTATTCATACTAACTATTAATAAAACTTTTAATTTTAAAAGCCGGTGCCTCCTTTTCATCCAAGTTAATCTATAAACTGCTGGTCACCGGGATCTTCCGAAGCCTCCGAAATTTTGTCTTCCACTTCCCATTCATACTCACTTAACACCCTGTTCACAGCCTGCCTTGTCTGATAGTCTTCCGTAGCGTAAGGAATTGTCAGAGTCCTGCCATTACCGCTGAATGTATAGGAGGTAACACGCTGCGTATCCTCTTCCACAACCCGCGACACACTTTCCACGTCCCCCCAGTGAATTTCATCTTCAGAAACACTCCAAAAAGCATTCACCTTCACTCCTGCTTCATCCAGATAAGCATAATGATAGATAGATAAGACGAAAATAGGGAATGCTGCTGCCATAAGAACAGTATGCACACTCATTGACCGGTCATTCCAATTCTTTTTCTCCGCAGCCGCTTTTATAAAATAAAGAGAAAACAAACAGACGGCGAGCCAGATCATCGCCCCACCGAAACCGAGATAGGCAGCCCGGGGACGTATAAAGGACCAGTGGTCGTATGAAAAAAAGAGCATATCCTGAACCATCATGATAACTATCACAGGAACAAAAAAAGCAGATATTATAAGAAGCGGCCCTGCAGTTAAAACATAAGGCATAAGGGTGTCCGCATCTATTTGTGTTCGTCGCTTCATGTAATGTCCTCCTTCGCAGCTTCTTCTATAGGCTACGAACAGAACTTCAAATCGTTTCATAATAGAGGATAAATTTGAAATAAATTGTAATTTGACATAAGCTGTTTCTTCTAACCGAGCTGCTGTTCTTCATCTGCTGACACATAGGTATTTCCAATTTACACAGGCTCTCCTAAGCCGGATCCCCTTATGAGTCAAAACATATCTGTTACAATAGGAGGCAGCTATAGTAAGTTTCCTCTGCTGACTTAAGTACATGTTTAATTCGGAAGACATTCTTATACCCAGTCAGCATGTTAAAATTTTTCGGAAAGGTTTTTTTAATTATGAAGAAAAGAACAGTAATAATTGCGGAAGATGATAATAATTCATCGGAAATCCTGCAGGAATTTTTAAAGAAAGCTGCTGATTTCGAAATTGTCGGCGTGGCAGAAAACGGAGAAGAATTAATAGAATTGAATTTTAACCTTAAACCGGATGTTGCTCTCGTCGATATTGGCCTTCCTGTGCTCGATGGCATGAAAGCGATTAAAGAGTGCATTAAAACAAATCCTTCTCTTCAATATATATTTACGACAGCTTATGAAGAATTTGCAGTCGAAGCTTTCGATATTTCCGCTGCAGATTATATCGTAAAGCCCATAAAAAAAATACGCCTTTACGAAGCACTGGAAAAAATAAAATCCCCTGTTCCTTCCGAAGAACCTGTGGCGGTGGATAAAAAAAGTAAAAAACTAATTGTTAAAACAGGTACCGCCCTCCAGGTAATAAATTCAGATACGATTGTTTTCATTGAAAAGATAAACCGCAAAACTTTTATTCACACCCGGGAAATGACGTACGAAAGTAATGAAACACTTGGGAATTATGAGAAAATGCTAAACGATAACTTCTTTTCCAGCCATCGTTCCTACCTTATAAATTTGAATTTTGTTTCGCAGATTATCAGTGACGGCGAAACATATTTTATCTACTTTCACGATTTCAGTAAATATGCTCACGTATCAAAGCTTAAATACCTGGAACTTGTAGAAAAATTAAAACGATAAAAAATCGTAACTGCTGGCACATTTCCCCACAGGTCATTCTTAAACGAAACAAAATCACCCACCAGCCCCCTTGTCAGCCTTTTCACCTGCTAATCGAGCTTTATGACGGGTCATCAAGCGAGAAACGGCTGACACGATTCTTCTTTCCTGCCGATATAACTCCTTCCCCCTTTTTTTGACGCTATATTAAGTTTCGCTGTTGATGACTGGGTGAAAACTTTGTTCCTGACCGTCCCCCCTTATGGAAACGAAAGCGGGCGTCCATTTTTATTTTTAGAGCCCCTTTTTAAAAACCATTTTTTATAAACATTTCAGACACCTAATCACCCATTATAGACCCGTAAACCTGTCATTCACCTGGATTGCATTGTCTCCACTCCTTCTCTCACTTATAATTTAATGTTAGATAAGTGGAGGGAAACCTTACATAATCCAGTTCTTTTTTAGTTTTTTATATATAAGAAGGGAAAACTCTCTTTCTTTATAGTGCACGTCATCGATTGAAGAAGAACAGCTTAGCACCCTGGCAGCAGGAAGGTGAGAAACATGCCAGAAATTCTTTAACAGGTGCCAGTAAAATTTTAATGACTTGAATCAATTTCATCAGAAGTTTTCCAGACAGAAATACGATGGCGGAGGAAAATCTCTGTTATAAACGTAAACTTTCTCGAAATCCTGCCTAAGTGAATTTAATTCAATCTTGCAATATAAATTTTTATTATGTAATTGATTTACTTATATTTAGACAATTTTCCTGCTCAATCTATTTTTAACATTACGAAAGCAGTACGTTCAAAAGGAGTGGGCGCGTTTTGGATAATTTGATCGACTATCAGCAGATGGCCAACCATCTGGATGATGAGGTAGTTATTTTTAAAGTAGAAGACCGTAACCGCTATCAATTTATATTTCTTAATGAAAAAGCAGCCAAAAAATACAGCCCGAAAAACCCAATAAACAAAAATCTTCAGGATACCCTTCCCATTTCTGAATGGGCAAAAATAAAGAGATATTATAAGGAAGCTGTTTCTAAAGAAAACCCGGTTACTTTTATTCAGTACAGAGAAGAGAGCGTTGAAGAAACAAAACTTTCATTAATTTCAAGTTCAAAGGACGTTTCAAACTACATTCTCGCTGTTACTAAAGATATTACGAAAGAAAAACATCTGGAAAGAAAAAATAAATTTCTTGAAAACAATGATCCTATAACCAGTCTGCCCAATAAATCTCTATTAAAAAACCAGCTCGCCAATTCTATCCTGAATTCCAAAGAAAAAAAATCTTTGACCGCTCTTCTTTACATCTATGTTGATGGTTTTCAAAGCGTACATGATTACTTAGGCCATTCTTCGTGCGTCGATCAGCTTTTAATTGAAGCTATCGGCCGTATTAACGGATGTTTTGAAGGCGAGCAGACGCTGGCACGAACAGGGAACCAGGGTTTCTCACTCCTTATCACAGATATTTCGCAGCAAGAAACCGCAGTTACCTGTGCAAAATCCATAATAAAAAGCTTGGAAGAACCGTTTTACTATAACGAGCACACGTACCATCTTTCAAGCAGTATTGGTATTACGTATTATGACGGCAGTGAAGAAACGTCAGTCGAAGAACTCTTGAAACAGGCTGAACTTGCTATGTATATGGTAAAAAAACGTTATAAAAACCATTATGTTGTGTACAAAGAAGAAATGCAGCATATGATCCAGCATCAAATAAATATCGGCGGCGATATTCAAAAAGCTTTAAATGAAGAAGATTTTTTCCTCGAATATCAGCCTATCGTTGATATGAAAACCTACCGCATTAAAAGTTTGGAAGCGCTTGTCCGATGGGATCACGAAACAATAGGCACCCTTCACCCTGTTCAGTTCATTTCTCCCGCTGAAAGAACAGGCTTAATTGTTCCGCTTGGTGAGTGGGTTTTAAGAGAAGCATGTACTCAGCTGGTAAAATGGCAGGAGCAAGGTTTAAAGGATGTCAATATTACTGTCAATGTGTCGACTGTCCAGCTTCAGAAAATAGAAAATTTTTACGAAATGGTTCAAAAAGTTTTGGCAGAGACAGGCGTATCACCTGAAAACCTGGAACTTGAAATTACTGAAACTATCTTCATGGAAAACATTGAAGCACTCTTCGTTATTGTAGAGAAATTATCCGACCTCGGTGTTCAAATCTCCATTGATGATTTCGGTACGGGCCACTCTTCGATGAACGTATTGAAGTATCTCCCGGTCAATACAATAAAAATTCACCAGTCATTTTTAAGAGATAAGTCGGACGGGGCCAAAAATCGGGCTGTAATCAAATCGCTCAGCGGTCTTGCCGAAGATCTGCAGTTAAAAACTGTTATTGAAGGTATTGAAGATGAGGATCAGCTCACCCTTGCCTTAAAGGAAGGCTGCTACCTTCTTCAGGGAGCTTATTTCCTTCCTCCATCTTCAGTGAATGAGGTAACTTCGTATATAAATAAAAAGACTATTATTACCAATTAATTTTAATTTCCCCCGCGGCGTCCTGACTTTATTACTGTTCTTTTATAAAAGCTATAGAAAAAGATGAAGGGCTTTCCCCAGGTTAAAGAGGAAAGCCCTTTTATCTTTTGGCTCTGTAAAAGCTCCGTGTTGTTGTTTAAGGTTGTCTGCCGGTTGGAAGCGAAGTGTTTCTTCAGCCGTCAGCGAACTTTAACATAGCTTATCTATTAATTGCTGCAACTCAGCCGGTTTAATTATATTTTCTGATCCCCGGTTGGCGCATGTCTTCTATTATAGAATTGTTCATCCCTTGATTGACGATAACAAAAGATGCAGTAAAGTCAAATCATAGCTGTATGCTTCCAGCTGCTCCGATTACTCTTCGACAGTTTCAGCGTCCCGCTTTATTAAACCCCATGTTTTTCAGCTGCTTTCCTCATTAAAAAACTTATTTTTCTATCGAACAGACAGGTTCCATTACTTCCTTTTTTCAGTATCATCGAATAAAACAACCTGGTCTTTTTCCAGCTTTTTAAAAGAGACCCAGAATGTAGACCCTTTTTCCTCGTTATTATAAGCTCCATACAAACCGTCCATTTCTTTCGTAAGCTTTGAAACGATCGCAAGCCCAAGGCCGGATCCCTTCCACTGCTGCATGTTCCGCCTGCTTCGGTAGAAAGCTCTGAATAACATGTCTATTTCTTGTTCCGGGAGTCCGATACCTGTATCTTTTATATTCAGCTTCAGCCGGTTCTGTCCTGTTGACGTATAAATGTGTATAGTCCCATTTTCCGTATTGTACTTAAGGGCATTCGTCAGTAGATTGTTGATTACCTGCTTTATCCGCCTGCTGTCAGCTTGAATATATAAATCTTCCTCCATCGGTTCCACTACTATTTTAACGTGTGGATGTTCTTCAAAAGAAATGGAAGAAATGCATTCTTCCAATATCTTTTTCACAGAAAGAGGCTTTATATTTAAGCGGATATTTCCTGCTTCAATAGCAGAAAAATCGAGAATTTCTTTAATTAATTCCAGTAAATGATTTGACGAGTCATTTATGAGATTCAGCATTGATAATGATTTTTCGGTCATATGCTCTTCTTCCAGCAGAATTTGGGTGAAGCCGGAAATAGAATTTAAAGGTGTACGTAAATCATGGCTCATCTGCGATAAAAAAATACTTTTCGTTCTGTTTGCTTTTTCAGCATTTATTTTAGCCATCTGCAGTTGATGCTGATCGAGGAGCAATTGAGTATTTCTTTCTTTAATTTTTTTATAGTCATGCTCCATTTTCTTTAATTTCTTTTTTTCTGCTTCGGCAAACTCCAATAAATATTCTTCACTATAGAAGGGAGATTTGACGATCTGATCATCTGTCATAAAATATTCATGAACTTTAAGCATCTCATTTTGAATAAAGGAGGAACAAGTCAGAGCATTATATGAGCATACACTGATCACATGCTTTTCTTTGAGAAGATCATCACAGGCACATTCATATTTTCTTAATTCGCTGATGGCGTTTCCCTGAACTAAAACCTGCCCCCAGATCCTCGTTGTAATATTGTCTTTAAAATTAGGTTTCAGCAGCTGCAAAAGGTTCTCATAGGACTTGGACGCATTAAAATCACTGTCTGACGTGTACAGGTCATCGTTTTCGACATAAGTGATCGTTTGCAGTTTCTGTTGAGGAATTCCTTTTTCAAGCAGTTTTTCTTTGATCTTTTCCAGAAAAAATTTGGACTCGACAATAATAATTTTTTCTTTTTTAAGCATACCTTCTTTTATAAAATCCACCGTGTGCTCCAAATAGCGTTCCTCATCATCAAACATATAGAGAATATGAGCTCCCTGCTTGTTTCCGATTTCATTTATATGATCCTGAATAAACATTTGATTATCCGGGACAATCGTCTGTGGTTCTCTCATCGTCCTGCCTCCTCTGGATCGCTGTTTACCCTACTCAGGATGAATCCTTCCAGCTATTATATCAAATCTTCTTCTACGGGTAAGTACGTCAGGTCCGGCTTTTGGTAATGTCATAAACAAAAATCCCGCTCTTCAGTATTCAAAGCCACTGAAAAACGGGAAAAGACAGCTGCACCAGCTGTTAAAATCATTACAGGATATAGTTGAATCGGTTCAAAAAGACATTCTTTTGTATTTAATGTCGAATTAAAGAAGTAATCTCCACCTCGTGAGAAAACTTTCCGCGGGACTTGTCTTCACCTTACCTGCTTTCAAGAGATGAGTAATCATTTTTATAATGAAAATAAATCCCGCTTATTTTTCTCTTTTCTGCTGCTTCTTTTTCCGGTGCCGGGACAGCCAGTACACAGCTCCTGCAATAACAGCAAGCAGGGCAATTACCGGGGATAATCCTATGAAGATAATAATTACCCGGGATAAGGCTGTAAGCATGAAATTCACTGTGTTCATAAACAGACGCTGTGCTTGTTCGAGAGTATTCAGCGACTCCCGATCCTGAATCTGGTCGACATGAACAGCTCGTTCCTGTATGCGGATTGTGACTGTAGAAAACGCCACCTGGTTTTCCAAATAATTCATTCTCCCGGTCACTCGTTCAATTTCACTCTGCACCTCATCTAAATCCTGAGAAATCGCGAGCAGATCTTCCGTCGTCTCCGCCTCTTCCAGAAACGTGAGCAGCCTCTCTTCCACCACTTCCTGGGACTCGAGGTAAGACTCAAGGTCGACATACTCTTCCGATACATCATTTCCGGTAGTAGACCGTTCCAGTACTGTTGTGCTTGCAGATTCCAATTCCTGAAGAAACGGATGGAAATGCTCCTGTGGGATTCTGACGACTATGCTTCCGCTGCGTTCCTCGTTTTCTCTTTCCTGCTGGACATTGGACTCTACGACATACCCTCCCATACTATCGACCTGGTCCTGAATGACAGACTGCACAGTATCAAAATCGTTTACTTCGATAGAGATGTCTCCGTTGTAAACCACCATTTGTCCTGTTTGATCAGCAGTTGCTTCTTCCCCGCTTTCCGGTAAATTTTCCTCTGAGCCGTTTTCTTCAGCGGGGGCATTCTCAGCCCCGTCATTTGACTCCACGAGTCCTCCATCATTGTCCACTGCTTCCTCTGTGTTTCGGTTATCGACAGCCTGATTATTTTCTGACTGATTCATGCATGCTCCAAGAACAACAAGCACTACAGTCAGAATAATGAAAAGAAGATACTTTTTTCTTTTCATAATTTAAACCTCCATTCTGTCTCTGCTTATAACTTTAGTCGTAAGAGAGGGACAGCAGGTTACAAAAAATGGAGGAAACCCCTTTGTATAGATCTATTGATTAAAAACTATTAAACAGGGGTCTAGTTAATCTTCTGTGCTTTATAAGATAGCCGTGGCCTTTTTTTTCGCCTGGATGAATCGAAGTTCTCTACGGCAATTAATATTGAATTTACAAAGCTGTTTTTATGTAACAAAATAACCGGCTGCAAGTATTAATAAAAGCAGAACGAAACATATGGCGATGATTTTTTTGTTTTATTTTTTTCTTCTTTAGAAGAATCATTCATTTCTTTACTTGTTAATATTTTTATATTCGCTACGAGTATGCCGACAATTAACATAGCTGCCGAAACAGCGGCAACCGTAAATATCTCCATCCTTTTTCTCCTTTTCTGATCATACCTGTATTATGTATCCCTCTCCAGAATAACTCCTGCAAACTCCCCTGTCAGTACTTCTTTTTCCAGTTGGTTGTGGCAGCGGAAGGAAGCCGTAATCGGCGTGCGTTTTTTTTCCTGTTTTTCGTACTGATCAATTGTGACGCGGCAGACGATCGTATCGTCTGTGAACACCGGACGCAGAAATTCGAAATTCATTGTCCGGGCAAGTACATTATGATCTCCGCCGACTTTAGTCGGAAGTACGGCAGTTAAAAGTCCCTGTACAACGAGTCTCCCCTTCTCATCCGGGGTCAGGTGATGGATGCCTTCATCTCCGGAAATCTTCGTAAAAATTTCCACATCTTCTTTCGTAAACGTACGCTCAAATGTAATAATGTCTCCTGTTTCTAAATCCATAGGTTTTCCTCCTTTCCTCCTTACATTATTTGTTCGCAGCCGGCGGCAGTCCTATCCGTACCCAGTCTTTCGGTTTAATATTCCTGTTCATCCAGGACGTATCCGGGGCATGATACGAAGCGGCAGCTTTCAAGTACTCTCCGTGCCATAAGGCGGCTTCGGATCGTATCATTTCCTCCATCAGCACCGGAAGAAAATCCGCCGGTTCCACGTTAAAAGCATGTTTTGCAAAATCACGGAACCAGCCGCACGACAGCAGATAGCTGTTGATTTCATTTTTATGCAGGCCATCTTTAATCATTAGTGTATAGGCAAAAACCCGCTTGCACCCATGCCAGGCCACTTTCTCCGGTTCTTTCAGCCATTTCTCTGTTCTTTTTCTTGCTTTATCGATGGCGGTCCCTGGGTCGTCCATCGCCGGACCGTGCCCGGAATATGCTTTTTTGATCCGGAAGCGGGAAAGTTTCTCCAGACTTTCCATCGACCGGTGAATCGCCGCTGTCCCCTCCCGGAACGTATTGAGCCAGCCGAGGTCGTCCCGGTGAAACAAATCCCCTGCCATAAGTATTTCTTCTTCCGGGGCCTAAAAAGAAAGATGGCCAAGTGTGTGGCCTGGTGTTTCTACTGCCTGAAGCACCGTACTTCCGGAGGTGATTTCATCTCCTTCTGAAAGCGGCTGCTGGATACGGTAAGGCTCCACAGGCTGGTCAAGCCACTCTGCACTGCATGCTTCCGGATCGACAGCATTCACTGCCCCCGCCTCCCAGCGGTGAGCCGCGATGGGTGTCCGGTAGTTTTTCTGAAAGTAATAGTTTCCTCCGGCGTGGTCACTATGGTAGTGAGTATTTACAATCTGCCCTATTTTTTCCGGCTTTACTCCGGCTTCTGTAATAAGCTGCTTCGTTTCTTTAATGTCGCTTCCGAATCCTGTGTCAATCAAGAGCGGCTTCTTTCCTTTAACAAGCACCATATTGGCACTCGGAAATGTTCTTTCAATTAATACTATATTCGTATCGTTCAAACAACTCCCTCCCCCTTCAGCAGATTATCGTCCCGCAGCCATATAAGATATTTCTTTCTTCATCCGGCCAAGCAGCTTTTTTGTCAGCGTTTTCATAAAATTATACATAAGAAGCCACTGTAAGTAAAAAATTCTCATACTTGATTCCGGCATAATAAAGAGGCAGAAGATGCTGGATTATCTCCCCTGCCTCACGGTTGTTTTATTTTCATGTAAAAGCTGCCTGCTTTAATAAAGTACTTTCTGCTCTAACTTTCGTCTTCATGATTAACCTGCCATTCGATTCCGAATCGATCGGTAACGCTTCCATAGAGCCTGCTCCAGAATGTTTTCTGCAGGTCCATGTTGACATGTCCGCCCTGCTGAAGTTTTTCGAAATAGCTCCGCAGGCGTTCCTCATCTTTGTTTGAAACAGAAAGGCTGATGTTATTTACCTGCGAAAAAGGCATGTCAGGGAAGACATCTGAAAACATGATCCGGCTGCCTTCCACCATCAGGTGAGTATGCATAATTAAATCTTTCGCTTCCTCCGGCATGGAATAGTCAGGATCTGGAGGAGCTTCTCCAAATGTCATAAACTGAGGCTTACCTGCCTGAAACACATCTGCGTAAAATTCCACGGCTTCCCTGCAGTTTCCATTGAAATTAATATAAGCATCAACTGCCAATGGAATCACTTCCTTTTCTCAGGATACGTGCTTAATTACAGTCTACTCTGCTGTTAAACTGAAGGCAACGGCTGAATAACAAAATAAGGAAAACACTTCTGTAGACCTATTCCTGCAGATCTTCAATAGATTCGATGTCCATATAGTCCGGTACAACGAGACCGAATTATCCGCAATTCACTGTTTAATACCTTTTAAATTGGCTCTGTTAAAGCCTGTTGTTGATATTAGCTCAAATAGAACAAATGTTCTATAATGGATTTATCAAAGACGGGGGTAGTGATGATTATGAGAGCAACCGATATCTTAAAAGCCGTTCAAAAATTTAATCCAGCGGAAAAACATCGGCTGCGGGAATATTTAATCGATTCTCTTACTGCCTCATCGTTAACAGGGACGGTATTGCAAGAAATTTCGGAACGAAAACACAAAGATGGCTATCGTTGTCCTGATTGCGAGTCAGACCATATTGTGCGATTTGGAAAATACGCTATATTCGTAGATGGTGAAGAAGTGAAGAAGCAGCGTTATCGCTGTAAGGCTTGTCGAATGACTTTTACAGACCTCACCAATACGGCATTATATCGAACACGTCATCTCAATCGTTGGATGAAGTTTATTGAATGTATGATAGAAGGTTATTCGCTTCGTAAATCAGCGGAGTTGATTGGAGAAGTTACTCACGTCACATTATTTTACTGGAGGCATAAGCTCCTCACGGCATTAAAACAAATGGAAATCTCACCTTTCCAAGGTATCGTTGAAATGGACGAGACCTATTTTCTGTACTCTGAAAAAGGTAAAAGAAAGATTAAAGAGAGAAAGCCCCGCAAACGAGGCGGTTCCGCAAAGAAACGTGGCATAAGCAATGAACAGGTATGTGTCCTGGTTGCAAGGGACCGAGAGAAGGTGACATTCTCTCAAACGTTAGGAATGGGCCGTTTAACAAAAGAGCAATTAGATAAAGCTATCGGGCATAAACTTTCCAACAAGAATGTGTTATGCACCGATGCTTGGCGTGCCTTTAAAACCTATGCCACTGAAAAGGACCTATCTATTTACCAATTCAAATCTGACGGTAACATTCGTATAAAGGGGTTGTATCACATCCAGAACGTCAACAACTACCACCGACGACTGAAAGGTTGGATACAACGCTTTAACGGTGTCGCGACCAAGTATCTGAATAATTATCTTACGTGGTTTCAAGTGTTAGAGAGCTTCCACCATCAGCGAAATGAAGTCACAATAAATGATATGATAATAAAAGGGAATTTAATTCCAAATGTAGAAACATATGATACACTTAGACTATCTAAGTTTACTGTATAAAGGCTGTTTCTTATTCAATTAATGGATAGAAGAGTTGAAGAAAAAATTATTGTTCGAGGAGGAGTTTAATGAGTAAAAAAAACTACTGGTTAATATTTTTTGCAGGAGTAGCAGTTACCCTTTTTATATTGCCATTGCTCTACGCGTTAGGCGTTCCATCGTATAACGATGTATTAGTTTTATTATTTGGTGAAGATAGTATTTTGGCTATAGTCTTATCATTAAGTATGATTATTATACTTTTATTTTGGATGTTTAAGTCTACTAGTCGCAATGCGTAATCTATCTTTTCGCTTTACGTAATTTCAACTAATGGAAACGATGGTTGAAGAAGTCAATATAACCAAACGCAACTGCCAATTTGATGGTAGTTGCGTTTTTTCTAACCAAATCAACATTGAACTTTAACAGAGCCTTTAAATTTGCAAGTGAACGCTATAAGAGAAGGGACATGTAGTATTCGTCAGCATACTTCCCGTCAATTTTTAAGGAATCTCTTTTTATCCCTTCAATTTCAAAACCCATCTTTCGATAGA
>PWLM01000093.1 GCA_003560495.1 Bacillus sp. (in: firmicutes)
AAATAACCGATAAAGAAAAGAAGTGCGGAAAGTATTTCTGCAAAATACCTGCCTGTAGCATTCGGCCAGGTAATACGTTCCCCGGTCCTGCTCCGGACAACCTGAATCCCGAGCAGGTATTTACCTGGGGTAGCTTTTAACGCTGACGAATGAAAATAAATAAAATATACCATCGTTACGATCGGATAAACGGATTCCAGCCATGGAACGGCAGTAGGCTCAAATGTTCCGGTAATGCTGAATACAATAATCTGGAAAGGTACTGCGAGAATAAAAAGATCGGCAGCAAGAGCCGCTGCCCGTATCCAGAAACCGGCATGTCGGGGCTGTGTCATGAATATAACTCCTTCGGCAGTGTATTTTCGGACGTCTATACCTATGCTAAAATAAAAATGAACAAAAGGAAAGGAAGGGACGAATGGCTAAGAAAAAGAAATTTTACGTTGAAGATAAAGAAACAGTGAGCGGATGTCTGGACCGGATGGAAAAAGCGGGGTACCGGCCGGTAAGAAGAATGGAAGAGCCGGTGCTGAAAGAGTCCGGCAAAGATGTGGAAGTAGCCTATCAGCGGATTGTTTTTGAAGCCGTTGCGAAAGAAGAGTAAATGAAGATGATTTTGAAACAGCTCTGTTTGGGCACATAGCTGCTTCATGAAAGATGCACTTCAACTGCCCTCCTGTGAAGAAGGCAAGGGAGGTTCGGATCCACTCAGGAAGCGTTCCTATGAAAATGAAGGCGGACGATAACAAAAAGTGAAAAGAAAGTTTACTTGTTTTATTTTCAAAACAGCCAATGTTAAAAGCTGAGTTTTATGAAGAAACAAGATCCTCTGAATGCCCTGAAATACGCTGCATGGATGCTTTTTTGTAAAATACGAACAATGAGTCGATATTAATTTGTAAATGTTCGAAATTAGTTGACGGTAAGCCGGAATAATTGATATGATGGCGTTAGATAAATACGAAACCTCATATAATATCAGGAATATGGCCTGTGAGTTTCTACCTGCGACCGTAAATGCGCAGACTATGAGGGACGAGATACATTGCAGAACAGGGGGTGCTTTTAAGCACCTGTGCCCTGCCGTGCCCAAAAAACGGTGTGCGGAAATCTGACAAAGTCGTGTGTCTTATCGTTCCCTCAGACGTGAGCAGGCGGACGGTAAGGCACTTTTTTGTGTTCATCTGTTCTCCGGCGGACAGGCTGCCGGTCATCTTCTGAAAGTAAAAGGCATTCAAGGAGGAAAAGCATGAAAGCAAAAGTCGGCGTAATCATGGGATCCACATCAGACTGGGAAACGATGAAACATACAACGGAAACATTGGAAGAACTGGAAGTTCCTTATGAAGCAAAAGTAGTGTCTGCCCACCGGACGCCGGATCTGATGTTTGAGTACGCAGAACAGGCCCGTGAAAAAGGGCTGGAAGTTATTATTGCCGGAGCAGGAGGCGCGGCCCACCTTCCAGGAATGGTAGCGGCCAAAACGACACTGCCGGTGATCGGGGTGCCGGTTCAGTCCAAAGCGCTCAATGGGATGGATTCTCTGTTGTCAATCGTACAGATGCCTGCGGGTGTCCCTGTTGCGACCGTAGCGATCGGGCGGGCCGGTGCCGTGAATGCCGGCCTCCTGGCAGCCCAGCAGCTTTCGGTGTACGACAGTGGTATTCAGAAGCGGCTCGAAGCACGCCGGGAGCATAAAAAACAGGAAGTTATGGCGGAAGGGGAACTGAGCTGATGAAAGAAAAATTGATTGCACCCGGAAGTACAATAGGAATTCTCGGCGGTGGCCAGCTTGGACGAATGATGGCTCTTTCCGCACGGGAGATGGGTTATCGTATAGCCGTTCTGGAACCTAAAGCAGACTCGCCGTGCGGGATGGTGGCGGATGAGGAAGTGATCGCTTCGTATGACGACACAAAAGGAGCGGCTGGTCTGGCAGCATCATGCGATGTCCTTACTTACGAATTCGAAAACATTACGGCAGAAACCGCCCGCTATCTGGAAGAAACGATGTATCTTCCGCAGGGTAGTGAACTTCTTAAAATCAGTCAGGACCGGCTGAGGGAAAAAGAGCAGCTTCGTTCTTTTGATATTCCTGTGGCTCCTTATCAAGCTGTCTATACGTTAATGGATCTGAAAGAAGCAGTCGAAAAAATTACTCTTCCGGCTGTACTCAAAACGACGCGCGGCGGTTACGACGGTAAAGGCCAGTATGTGCTGAAGGAAGAAACGGATATTGAAAAAAGCTGGCAGGAGCTGAAAGGTAAAGGTCCTTTTGTTCTGGAGCAGAAAATAAACTTTGACACAGAAGTGTCTGTCATTATCACGAGAAGTGTCCACGGGGAAGTGAGTGTTTTTCCAACAGCGGAAAATATTCACCGAAACGGGATTCTTCACCAGACGATTGTACCGGCGCGCATTTCAAGTGAAGCGGAGCAGCGTGCGGAAATGCTTGCCCGCCGCTTTGCAGAATCTATCGAACTCGTCGGGACGCTAGCGGTAGAGATGTTTGTTACAGGCGACACGGTGTGCGTCAACGAAATCGCTCCGAGGCCGCATAACTCCGGTCACTACACGATCAACGCGTGTGAAACGTCCCAGTTTGAGCAGCATATCCGCGCGCTGTGCGGCTGGCCTCTTGGTTCTGTGCGGCTGCTGAAGCCTGCCGTAATGGTAAATCTTCTCGGGGAGCACGTCGACGCCTATCTGGAGCATCACCGCCGGCTGCCGCCGGCCCACGTGCATCTTTACGGAAAGGACGAGGCGAAAAAAGGAAGGAAAATGGGACACATTACGTTTTTGACGGACACCCCGGAAGAACTAATTAAGCTTATAGATGAATCTAAAATATGGAATGAGACACAGCTTACAGGAGGCAGAAAATGATTGAACGCTATACACGACCGGAAATGAAGAAACTCTGGAATGACGAAAACCGCTACCAGGCGTGGCTGGAAGTAGAAATTCTTGCCTGTGAAGCATGGGCGGAAATTGGGGATATCCCGAAAGAAGACGTAAAGAAGATAAGGGAGAATGCTTCCTTTGATGTAAACCGGATTCTTGAAATTGAGGAAGAAACACGCCACGACGTCGTGGCCTTTACGAGAGCTGTGTCAGAAACGCTTGGGCCGGAAAGAAAATGGGTTCATTACGGCCTTACTTCCACTGACGTAGTCGACACGGCGCTTTCCTATCTGCTGCTGCAGGCCAACGATATTCTTGAAGAGGATCTGCGGCGCTTCATAGATATTTTGAAAGATAAAGCGAAGGAACATAAAAACACAGTTATGATGGGCCGTACCCACGGGGTTCATGCGGAACCGACAACATTTGGGCTGAAACTCGCCCTCTGGCACGAAGAAATGAAAAGAAATCTGGAACGCTTCCTGCATGCGAAAGAGTCTGTCCGGGCAGGGAAGCTTTCCGGAGCCGTCGGCACGTACGCAAACATTGATCCGCAGGTAGAGCAGCACGTTTGCCGCGGGCTCGGTCTGGAACCGTCTCCTATTTCCACGCAGACGCTTCAGCGGGACCGCCACGCCCACTATATTGCTACAATCTCTCTGATCGGCGCTTCCATAGAAAAAATGGCTGTTGAAATCCGGGGACTCCAAAAAAGCGAAACGCGGGAAGTAGAAGAGTTTTTTGCCAAAGGACAGAAAGGTTCTTCCGCTATGCCCCATAAAAGAAATCCAATCGGTTCGGAAAATATGACGGGTCTTGCCCGCATTCTTCGTGGTCATGTAGTGACTGCCTACGAAAACGTAGCTCTCTGGCACGAAAGAGACATATCCCATTCATCGGCAGAACGGATTATGCTTCCGGATGCTACAACGGCTTTGAACTATATGCTGAACCGCTTTGGAAATATTGTGAAGAATTTAACCGTGTTCCCGGAAAATATGAAAGCGAATATGGGAAGAACATACGGACTGATTTATTCCCAGCGTGTTCTCCTTACTCTTATCGATAAAGGCATGGCGAGAGAAGAAGCATACGATCTCGTACAGCCGAAAGCAATGCAGGCATGGGAAGAAGCTGTTCAGTTCCGTACGCTCGTGGAAGCCGACAAGGAGATTACTTCCCGTCTTTCGGAAAAAGAAATCGATGACTGCTTTGATTACCGCCACCATCTGACACACGTTGACATGATCTTTAACCGTCTTGGATTAAACGACTAAAGCTGAAGGAGTGTACACCGATGGAATCTGTCTGCCTGTATGAAGGAAAAGCAAAACGTATTTTTGAAACGGAGGATCCGGACGTGCTGCGCATTGCCTACAAGGACGATGCAACAGCATTTAACGGGGAGAAGATGGAGGTGCTCGAAGGAAAAGGACGGCTGAATAACAAAATCAGTTCCATGATCTTTGAACGCCTTCAGGAAGCCGGCGTGGAAAGTCACTTTATTAAACAGCTGTCAGAAACAGAGCAGCTCGTCCATCCGGTAGAAATTGTTCCTCTCGAAGTGGTCGTCCGCAATACGGCTGCAGGAAGCCTTATAAAACGGCTCGGAGTAGAGCGGGGGAAACAGTTTTTTCCACCGATTATTGAATTTTATTATAAAGATGACGAGCTCGGAGATCCACTTCTTAACGAAGCGCACATTGCTGCACTTTCACTTGCGGAAGAAAAAGAGCTTCTGGAAATGAAGAAAATGGCTCTTCAGGTAAACAAGGAACTGATCTGGCTTTTTGAAGAAGCAGGCATCGATCTCGTGGACTTTAAACTGGAATTCGGCCGTCGGAATGGAAAGATTCTTCTCGCGGATGAAATATCTCCGGATACGTGCCGGCTCTGGGATAAAAAAACAGGTGAATCGTTCGATAAAGACTTATTCCGCTTCTCGCAGGGAAGTCTGCAGGAAGGATACGAAATGATTTTAAAACGTTTAGGAGGACAAGAATCATGACTTATAACGTAAAGGTGTACATCAGCTGGAAAGAAGGCGTCCTCGATCCGCAGGGAGCAGCAGTAACAGATTCTCTTCATAAAATCGGCTACAGCGGAGTGGAATCCGTGTCCATCAGCCGGATGGTCGAAGTGAAAATGGAAGCAGACAGAGACAGTGTGGAACGGCAGGTCACCGAAATGTGCGAAAAGCTTTTGGCAAACCCGGTGATTGAAGATTACAGCTACGAAATTGAGGAGGTTGTTTCCTCATGAAGTTTGCTGTAATCATGTTTCCCGGTTCCAACTGCGACGTGGATATGTATCACGCCGTGGAAGAAGCTGTCGGGGAGGAAGTAGAATACGTGTGGCACAACGAAACAAGTCTGGAAGAATTCGACGCTGTGCTCCTGCCGGGAGGATTTTCCTACGGGGACTACCTCCGTCCCGGAGCGATCGCCCACTTTTCACCGATCATGGATGCTGTGAAGAAGGCAGCGGATGAAGGAAAGCCGGTAATCGGTGTGTGCAATGGTTTTCAGGTGCTTCTCGAAAGCAGAATGCTCCCGGGAGCGATGCGCCGTAACAAAAATCTGCATTTCATATGCAAAACACTGCCGCTTACAGTGGAAAACAACACTACTGTATTTACAAACAGCTACGAACAGGGAGAAACGATTCAGATTCCGGTAGCCCACGGAGACGGAAACTATTACTGTGATGAAGAAACACTGGCAGAACTCAGAGAAAACAACCAGATTGTCTTTACCTACGGGCTGAATGAGAACGGATCCACCGCAGATATTGCAGGAATTACGAATAAAGAAGGCAACGTACTCGGCATGATGCCGCACCCGGAACGGGCCGTAGAAGAACTTCTCGGTTCAGCCGACGGAAAAAAGCTGTTCACTTCGATCGTTAAGCAATGGAGGGAAAAAAATGCAGTTACTTCATGAGCCATCACCGGAACTGATTAAGGAAAAGAAGCTGTTTGCAGAAATGGGTGTTTCAGAAGAAGAATTCGCGTCTATTGAAAATATTCTCGGACGCCTGCCGAATTACACGGAATTGGGACTTTTTTCCGTTATGTGGTCTGAGCACTGCAGCTACAAAAACTCCAAAGTACTTCTAAAAAAATTCCCTGTAGAAGGTGAACGCGTCCTTCAGGGGCCGGGTGAAGGTGCAGGCATCATTGATATCGACGATGAGCAGGCCGTTGTTTTCAAAATAGAAAGCCACAACCACCCGTCTGCTGTGGAACCTTACGAAGGAGCAGCTACAGGTGTAGGCGGTATAATCCGGGACGTTTTTTCCATGGGGGCCCGGCCGGTGGCGCTGCTGAATTCTCTCCGGTTCGGTGAATTGAAAAACCCGAGAGTCAAGTATTTGTTTGAAGGTGTCGTCTCAGGAATCGCTGGATACGGCAACTGTATCGGTATTCCGACTGTCGGCGGTGAAGTGCAGTTTGACCCTTGCTACGAGGGGAATCCACTCGTAAATGCCATGTGTGTCGGACTGATCGATCATAAAGATATTCAAAAAGGCCAGGCCAAAGGTATCGGCAACCCGGTGATGTACGTCGGAGCCGGCACAGGCCGTGACGGTATTCACGGAGCGACGTTTGCGTCGGAAGAATTGAGCGAGGATTCCGAGGCAAAACGTCCAGCAGTACAGGTGGGAGATCCATTTATGGAAAAGCTGCTTGTGGAAGCGTGTCTCGAGGCAACGAAACATCCGAAACTTGTCGGTATTCAGGACATGGGGGCAGCCGGCCTGACTTCTTCCTCCGCCGAAATGGCGAGCAAGGCAGGATCCGGTATCCGCATGAATCTTGATCTCGTACCACAGCGGGAAAAGTTGATGTCTCCTTATGAAATGATGCTCTCAGAATCCCAGGAGCGCATGCTTCTCGTCGTGGAAAAAGGGAGCGAGCAGGAATTCAAGGACATTTTTGATCACTGGGGCCTCAATGCTGTGGTCGTTGGAGAGGTAACGGATGACAAGCGCCTTACCCTGATCCACGAAGGAAAAACAGCAGCTGACGTTCCTGTGGATGCCCTGGCGGAAGAAGCACCGGTCTACCATAAACCTTCCAGAGAACCGGCTTATTTCCGTGAATTTCAAAAGCAGGAAAATTACCGTCCAAAAGTCGGAGACTACGGAACAGTATTGAAAGAACTTCTTCAGCAGCCGACGATAGCGAGTAAAGAATGGGTGTACGAGCAGTATGACTATATGGTCCGCACGAATACAGTGGCAGCACCGGGATCGGATGCTGCAGTAATCCGCATGCGCGGAACGAACAAAGCACTTGCGATGACGACAGACTGCAATTCCCGCTTTATTTATCTTGATCCGTACGAAGGCGGCAAACTTGCTGTCGCAGAAGCGGCCCGTAACATTACAGCTTCCGGGGCTGAAGCCCTTGGCGTGACCGACTGTCTCAACTACGGAAGCCCGGACAATCCGGAAATTTTCTGGCAGCTGGAGAAATCCACCGATGGACTCAGTGAAGCATGCCGGACGCTGGAAACACCGGTAGTCGGCGGAAATGTTTCTCTTTATAATGAAACAAACCGCGGTGCCGTGTACCCGACTCCTGTTATTGGTATGGTAGGTCTGATTCACGACACGGCTCATATTACAACGCAGGCAGCAAAGCAGAGCGGAGACGCCGTTTACTTTCTCGGAAAAGTTACTCCGTCCTTTGCAGGAAGCGAGCTGCAGAAAATGACCGAAGGAAGTATTTTCGGGAAGGTTGCCCCTGTCGATCTGGAAGCAGAAAAAAGATACCAGAAACAAGTCCTTTCCGCTGTACGCAGTGGTTCTGTAAGTTCCGCCCATGACGTAAGTGAAGGGGGCTTTGCTGCCGCGGCGATAGAAAAATTGTTCGGAACAAGTCTCGGAGCGGAAGTGACGCTGCCTCACGAAGATGATCTTGCCGGAAGTTTTGCAGAAGGGTATCCAGGCTACATTGTGACTGTTCCTCAGGAGAAAAAGACAACTTTTGAAAAGGCTGCACCGGAAGCGGTGGAAATCGGCCGGATTACGGAAGAAGCAGAGTTCACACTGCGGAATAAGCAGGGAGAAACTGTCCTGAAAGAATCCGTCGGGGAACTCGAAAAGCTTTGGAGAGGAGCTATATCATGCGCACTGAAATCAAAGGACTGAATGAAGAGTGCGGCGTTTTTGGAGTGTGGGGGCACGAGGATGCGGCGAGCATTACGTACTACGGCCTGCACAGTCTCCAGCACCGGGGACAGGAGGGGGCAGGAATTGTCGTTTCTGATGAGAAGAGGCTGAAAGTGCATAAAGGTATGGGACTCGTTAACGACGTATTCGACGAAGACAAAATAAAAAGTCTGACGGGAAATGGTGCGATCGGTCACGTGCGGTACACGACGGCCGGTGACAGTGACTTTATTAACTGTCAGCCGCTGCTGTTCAATTCCCAGACGAGCAGCCTGGCGCTTGCCCACAACGGAAACATTGTAAATGCGACCGCCCTGAAGCGTCAGCTGGAGCATCAGGGAAGTATATTTCAGACAACGTCCGATACGGAAGTTATTGCCCATCTGATTAAGCGGAGCGGTTATCCGAATTTGATCGATTCTGTTAAGAACGCTCTGACAATGGTCAAGGGAGCCTATGCCCTCGCCTGTCTCGTAGAGGATGCGATGATTGTAGCGCTCGATCCGAACGGTCTGCGCCCGCTTTCGATCGGCCGCCTCGGCGATGCTTACGTTGTTTCTTCAGAAACATGTGCGTTTGATATTATCGGTGCCGAGTTTGTACGGGAAGTACAGCCGGGAGAACTGATAGTTATCAACAATGACGGCATGCATATTGACCGTTTTGCCAGCGGGACTAAAAGAACGCTCTGCTCGATGGAATATGTTTATTTTGCCCGTCCGGACAGCAACGTGGATGAAAT